>NZ_JBHIQH010000063.1:0-140827 GCF_042196485.1 Bartonella sp. AD24XZML
GGCTATTTTCTCTGCATTTTCTGCCTGATTGCGCGCTTGCGTCGCATCATGTCTTGCATAACCAGCAGACTCCTTGGCTTCTTTTGCTATCTTTTCAGCTTCACCCGCTACTGTCTCTACCTGTGATGCCTTCTTTTGTGCACCATCAGCTACCTTCTTTGCCTCTTCGGCTATAGACTTCGCACTACCTGCTACTTGTTTTAGACCATCCAAAGCACCTTTCGTTTCTTCTGCTACCTTCTCTGCCGCTTCCGCTTTACTCTTTGCTGCTGTAGCTATACCCTTCAACGCCTCCACACTCGCTTCACCTGCCGTTTCTCCTGAACGCACCGATGCTTCTGCTGCTACCTTCGCTTCGTTGGCTATTCGTGTTGCTTCTGTTGCACTCTGTTGCGCTTGCTCGGCTTTCGTCTGTGCACTATCCAACGCACTTTTGGCTTCTAAGGCTGTCGCTTTGGCGCTCCTTGCTTCTTCTTTTGCTTCTTCTGATAAGCTTTTTGCACTAGAGGCGGTTTGACTTGCTTGTTCACTCGTGGATTTCGCTTCAGTCGCAACAGTCTCTAAATTTTCTGCTTTAGATTTCGCATCGCTAGCCTCTTTTACAGCTTGCTCTACTTTCGCTGTCGCCTTATCAACGGCGCTTTTCGCTTCCTCCGCCAAACCCTTCGCCTCAGATGCCGTACTCTTAGCTTCTCTTGCTTCTGTTAATGCTGTAGTCGCTGTAGATTTTGCTTCATTCGCAACTGCCTCTACACTTTCGGCTTTAGCCTTTGCTGTTTCTGCTGTCTCCTGTGATGCTGCTGCCAACCGTTTTGCTTCTTCTGATAATGTTTTAGCTGCCTCAGCACTCCCTTTCGCATCATTGGCTATACTAGATGCCCCGCCCGCTGTTGTTTTCGCAGAAGTCGCTTCTCTTAATGCCTGTTCTGATGCCTTTTGCGCCTCTGTAGATGCCGTATTCGCTTTTTCCGCTAAACCTTTCGCCTCTTCTGACGTGCTTACAGCTGCCTCTGATTGTGATTTGGCTTCTCTTGAAGCTGTTAATGCTGTCTCTACTCCCGCTTGTACTTGTGAGGCTGTTTTTGTGAGTTCTGTAACAGAAGATGTCGCACCTTCTGATAACTCTTTTGCTTGTTCTGCAATATCCTTGGCTTCATCGGCTGCCTGTTTGGCTCCATCTGCCTTTAGACTTGCTTGCATGGCTACAGTCTTAACTTCATGACACGTTGCTACCGCCGTCGCTGCTACTTGCATCGTCTCTGTTGCTGTTTGTGAAGCTTCTCTTGCTGTTTGTTCTGCACGAGTTGCAATGGTCTTCGATTCATCGGCTAACCTCTTGGCTTCGGTCGATAAATTAACAGCATTCTCACTGCTCTGTTTGACCTCTTCAAAACGTTGTAATGCCGTAGAAAGGGAACCTTTCGTACTATTGATTTCCCCTGAGGCTCTATCGACTGCTGCTTTTGTCTCTTCTGCCATGCGCTTCGCTGCATCAGAAGTATTCTTGGCTTCTTCTGCTAAGCCATTGGCTGTATCCGCTGTCTCTTTCGCAAGGCTAGCCGTTGTCGTCGCTGCTTTAGCTTCTTCCTTCGCTTCATGAGACGTCGTAAGCGCTGTTGTCGCTGTTTGAACTGTTTTCGTCACTTCGCTAAGCGCTTGTTCCGAAACCCTCTTCGATTCTTCTGCAACCTGTTGCGCACCATTCGCACGCGACATGGCTTTTTCTGCTTCTTGACGTGCATTAACAACCTGCTCTAACGGCGCAAAGGTTTCATACGAATACAAAGAGGCCGTCCCTAAAAGCTTCGGAACAACAACGCTGTCTTGCGAAGTCCCTTCTCTGATTTNGGCAACGAATTGATTTATAATAATAATTCACTGTTTTGCATATTGAATGAGAGTCCCGAATATAGTAAGATTTTCTTATTCTAAACCCTCTCAGATTGAATCAATTCATATCACTTGCTCGCACATCAAAAGCGGGGCTGGTGTGTGGGTAAAATTTATACAAGAAAGGACTAAAAATGGCTCTTATGAACCGTCTTAATGCAAGATCTGTCGCAAACCCTACCTGAGAAACAGTGACAATCATGTTAAATCAAATTGTCCGCAAGTGTCTCTCATTGAAAAAAACAATATCTTATCTGGACGGCACATATAACATCTTTTTATACGAAAAAACTATAAAGAAGTAATTCGTTATGAATCACAGCTTCCAAGACAAGAAGATATTTTCCACCTCTTGTGCCATCTGTAAATTCTCATCATAAACAGATATCGTTTTTATTCTTCAATGTTTCATAAACTGTTCTAAATCGAATCCATCATGCCTTGTATCTAATCAAAATCGATCTTACCAAAGATCATGCTAAAAAACGTAATAATATTATTCATAAAAAATAAAAAAATCACAATAGATGTTTTTTGGCAATTTCACCAGCATTGCGGCTAATGCTTAAATCTAATCTAAGAAATAAAATATTCATTTTCAGAAAGATGAAAAGAAGCTCATAAAAAAGAATTTTTGTAATCTGTTTCCTAAAGCATGTGATATAGTAGCAACACGCGGCAAGAATATGCAATGCTAAAGTTTCAACAATCAAAAGCAATTTTTACTGAAAAAAGAGAAAACAGCATCATTTTATACTAAAACAGTCAACAGAAAACGTTTAACAACAAAATAAACCAAAAAACATCAAAAAGGTTCGGGATTATACAGAAAAATAAGCTAATAGAATAAAAGGAAAACTCTCTAACTTTTTATAGCCTATAAATATCATTTAAACATGGTGATCCCGACAGGATTCGAACCTGTGACCCACGGCTTAGAAGGCCGTTGCTCTATCCAGCTGAGCTACGGGACCCAACTGATTATTTTCTCAATTCAAAATAGCATCTTCAATTCAATGTGTCCAAGAATGCTGCCGATCACTGCGAAAATTATCAGAATAAGAAATAGCACGTCGAATCGATGTATGTTTCTTTTCTACACGGTAAGAGATAGCATTCTTACGTGCAAAAGCAATCGCTTCTTCCTTCCTATTAAATCGAATCCTTACCTGATTATTCATATCAGACGTTGCCGTGTAGCCCATAAGAGGTTCAAGCATTTTTGCTTTCATTGGCTCATACTCTAGAATCCAAAAACCTGTATTCCCCTTACCTGACTGCATAGCTGTCTTAGCAGGACTATAAATACGTGCGATCATGCCTTTTTCCTTCAGATTACACAACACTTGGATGATAGTTTTCACCACACGTACCCAATTGGGTCATTCTCACACACTCAATCAAATATGGTCGGAGCGATAGGATTCGAACCTACGACCCCCTGATCCCAAATCAGGTGCGCTACCAGGCTGCGCTACGCTCCGCCATTTACATTTACTTGATGCACATTTCCTAAAATTTTCACAACAGAAGTGCAAGAGAAAAACACACTTTTTTTTAATTTTGTTGCATTTCTTTACAAAAAAGCACATTTTTTAATTTTTCCCCCTACTCAATAACAAATTTATTGACAAATAGTAGAAAATAACTTCCGTAAGAAAATCCAATCTATATTAAAAAATAACGAATTTCTCTATAAGTATTTCATAATTTTTATCCTGTTTTAATCAAGCTCTCATTGTATCAAAACACATTCCACAGATACAATTTTAGAAAAAAATGACTTAAATATCATAGAAAAACTTTCCCAAAGAGAACATAAGCCAAAAAATTCAGCTGTATTAAGCTTTTTCCCCCTCTTTTTCTATCTTCCCAGAGACTCTTTTATTAAAAATTCTAGAATCTTCTACAATCCAAATCCATAAACAACAAACATTTTTTCAAAGCACAAAGGTTTTATTATAAATAAAATAAAGCGCTCTTTTTAGAAAAATTTTCAAATACGAAGATGGTAAGAATTCAACATCATACAATAAAATCTCAAAGCTATTTAAAATAAAAACACGATAAGAGTAAAAAATACTATTTTTTACTCTTATATAGATATCCAAAAAGAAAAAAATTTAAATGACTTGTCTTCCACATATTGAAACGATAATAGAAGGACAGAATAAGTAAGCCATGATAAGGAGTATTTACGGATTTCTTCTATTTAAAACTTCAGCAATAACAGCACGTGTTATTTTTCTTTTTCTTTGTAATGCCAACTGATCAACAGAATCAATAACACGCTTCAATGAAAATAAAGAACGTTCACAACGGCTTACAAGATAATAAACCGTATCTGGATGTACAATAAGTTGCCTATCGGAAAAAAGCTTAAATGCAACAGCTGTTAACAATGCATCATCAGGCTGATTAATTTCAACGAACATCACCGAATTAAGACGACTTTTTAGATCATTTAACATTAAATTCCAAGCGGAAGGAAGTGTTTGTGCCGTCATCAATAAAGTAGCTTGTCGTGCATCAAGATTTGCTTGCTTAATACTGTTAATTAAATGAAAAAGTTCTGTCTCATTGATTTCACCTGTATCAATATCCTCTATTAAAAATGATCTGCCTAAAGAAGCCATAGTAACAGCCTGATCAAGTTCATTGTGCTGAATCCTGAAAGCATCTGCTTTTTGGAGCCATATATTAGAAAAATGCGTTTTTCCAGATCCTTCTTTACCAACCAAAACTGCAATAGGTAAGCTCCAATTGGGCCAGTGATCAATAAGCTGAAAAGCCATACGATTGCTTTCCGTTACCACTAAATCCTCAAATTGAAAAATCGGATCATAAGGAAAATTTAAAGATAATTGCGTTTCACGCCCATTCATTTTAGCGGCTCCGAATTTCCGCTTCGCGAATACATCTGAGAACTCAGATAAGTATGAAGAGCAAAACGAACTAAAACGCCAACAGCCGCTGCCGCAGGAACAGCAACAAGCATACCAGTAAAACCAAAGAGTGAAGAAAAAGCAAAAAGTGAAAACATCAACCATACAGGATGTAATCCCACTGATGAACCTACAAGCTTGGGTTGAAGAATATAACCTTCAATAAATTGACCAATTAAAAAAAGTGCCATCACAACAATGATTCCCCCCCAATTATTGGGATAAAACTGGACCCATGCAATACCAACAGAAAGGACCAAACCACTCATTGTGCCGATATAAGGAATAAAGCTAATAAGACCAATAAACATACCAATCAAAAGACTAAAATTGAGTCCTGCAATCGTTAAACCAATAGCATAATAGCCTCCCAATATGAGACAAACTGTTCCTTGTCCACGAACAAAGCCTGCAATAGCTCTATCCATTTCATGAAAAATACTACGGACGGTTTCAAGATGATCACGCGGTATTAACGAATCGATTGCTGTTACCATACGTGGCCAATCTAATAACATATAAAATGCCACCACAGGTGCCACAACAAATAGGCTAACGATATTAACGATTGACTTTCCTGACTTTAAAAGTGAATTCAAAAGAGACGTAATAAAATCCGAACCTTCGCCCAAAAATCCTTTAATATTATTCCGTAATTCATTTGGATCACTTCCAAAATAGCGCCTTAACCAATCAAAATCATGCTCAACAAAAAAGGTTTGAATACGATTAATATAAACAGGTAAACCATCACTCATAAATTGCTGTATTTGCCAACTAATAACAGGAATCAAAATAACTAAAGCAGCAACAAAGGTAATAACAATAAATAAGGTAATAAGGACAGTCCCAAACACACGACGAATACCAAATTTTTCAAGTAATTGAACAATGGGATTGAGAAAATAAGCCAACACAATCCCTGCCACAAAAGGAAGCAAAATCGATCCAAAAACAAACATAAAAAGAATGAAAAAAATCAGCGTACCAAGCCAAAAAAAGATTTGTCTTTTCATATTATTCGGCAACGGTAATTGAGTATACGCTGGCACATAAGTCTTATAACGATCACGAGATGTATTCTCACTCACTTTCTTTCTCATAAGTTGCCAAGAAGACTGTTCGTGATTATCTGATATCTTGCTCATAAAATATCCTAAAAAAATCTTCACAAAAAATTATAAACAACTTCAAAATAAGGTACAAGAAAAGTTGCTTATTTTCTTATCAATATCTCTTGCAGAGAGAACTCTATCATGGCATTGCATAATATCAAAACCTGATTTTCCATTAAAGGAAGGCTCCAATGAGCAATCAAGATCTTACAAATAATAAATCCAAGGCTGGGGATAAATCCAAAGCTGGTCTTACCTACGCAAAAGCCGGTGTAAACATCGATATGGGTAATGCTATGGTAGAAAAAATTAAACCCTTTATACGCGCGACAAAACGAGCCGGAGCAGATGCAGAAATTGGCGGGTTTGGTGGCCTTTTTGATTTAAAAGCAGCTGGCTTTACAGATCCTATCCTAGTAGCAGCCAATGATGGTGTGGGAACAAAATTAAAAATTGCCATTGAAGTGGGGCACCATAACACTGTAGGTATTGACCTTGTAGCTATGTGTGTCAATGATTTACTCGTACAAGGAGCTGAACCTCTCTTTTTTCTGGATTATTTTGCAACTGGAAAGCTCGACCCTGAACAAGGTGCTGCGATTGTTTCTGGTATTGCAGAAGGATGTAAACAAGCCGGTGCTGCTCTTATTGGAGGAGAAACTGCAGAAATGCCAGGAATGTATGCAGAGGGAGATTATGATCTAGCCGGTTTTGCTGTAGGAGCATGCGAACGCAGCAAGCTACTCCCTTCAAAAGATTTGATAGAAGGTGATGTTATATTAGGTCTAAGCTCCTCTGGAATTCATTCCAATGGCTTTTCGCTTGTTCGACGAATCATCCAGCAAAATTATCTCAAATGGAATAACCCTGCCCCTTTTTCCCCCGAAAACAGCCTTGGTATAGCACTTCTTACACCAACACGCATTTATGTAAAATCGCTTCTTCCCATCATGCGAAAATATGAAGGGATTAAAGCTCTTGCTCATATTACGGGTGGAGGCTTTCCTGAAAATATTCCACGTGTCCTTCCATCTTCTCTCTGCGCTGAAATTAATCTTTCTACCATCAATGTTCCAGCAGTATTTTCATGGATTGCCAAACAAGGTAAAATAGAAGAAAGAGAAATGTTAAGAACATTCAATTGTGGTATTGGCATGATCATTATCGTAGCACAGCATGCAGCTGAAACAATTACACAAGCTCTTGAAAGAAAAGGAGAAACTGTAACTCCCCTTGGCATTTTAACAAAATGCCAAGATCAAAATAAAGGAATACTTTATAAAGGGGTACTGCATTTATGAAAAAAAAAATTGTTGTTTTTATTTCTGGTAATGGGTCCAATATGGTCGCACTTGCTCAAGCTAGTCAACAAAAAGAATATCCTGCTGAAATCGTCGCGGTTATTTGCGATAATCCGCGCGCAAACGGTATTGAAAAGGCGCAAAACCATAACTTACCTATTCATATTGTTGATCGTAAAATTTACAAAACAAAAGAAGAGCATGAAGAAAATATTTTTACGATTTTAGATCAATATAAACCGGATTTTCTCTGCTTTGCAGGGTATATGCGTCTTATCTCACCACGTTTTGTAAAACTTTATGAAGGACGAATTTTAAACATTCATCCTTCTCTTTTGCCTTCATTTAAAGGCTTAAACACACATGAAAAAGCTTTACAAGCAGGTGTAAAAATCACGGGTTGCACTGTTCATCTTGTTACAGAAGACATGGATGCAGGAAAAATCCTTGCCCAAGCAGCCGTTCCAGTCTATCCCCATGATACTGCTGAGTGCTTAGCACAAAGAGTTCTTAAAGTAGAGCATAAACTCTACCCCGAAGCTTTAAAAGCATTTATTGAAGGAAAGAGCAAAATGATAGATACGCAACAACAGCTTTTATCTTTTTGAGTGTATCAACAATCTATTAATCAGCATATTTCAATGCTTTACACATAGTTTTTACTCAGTTTCTACAATTGAAAATCTCTATGAAATGTTGACATAATAGAGTCCATCTCTTCATAAATTTTTGCACAAAATATGTGGTGTTTTTGAATTTTAGTTCATTTTCAAAATTCTTCTTTATTCAGTTCTATGACATTATCATAAACACTATTTATCAAAATACTCTCGTATTTCGCCTAAAAAATCTTAAAATACGCAATTTTCTATTGCATAATTTTTTGCTCATGACGAAAGTGTTTCTTTAACTGTTAGAGTTAACTGTTTGAGTGTAAAAGGTTTAGATAAAAAACCAAAAACAGCATCTTGTGGAAGATTTTTAGCAAAAGCATCTTTTGCATATCCAGAAACGAAAAGAAATTTGATACCAGGATAGTTTTTACGGACTTCCTTCAATAAAGTGGGCCCATCCATTTCTGGCATTACCACATCGGAAACAATAATATCAACATCTCCTTTTTGTTCCTCAAGAATAGAGAGTGCTTCCACCCCACTTGCTGCCTCTAAAACCGTATATCCTCTCATTTGAAGAGCTCTTACCCCCCCCATTCTGACCGCATCTTCATCTTCAACCAATAAAACAGTCGCAGATCCTGTTAAGTCTATATCTTTCTCTTCATCTTTTTCAATCTTTTGAGAAATTTCTCCTTTTATATTGGGGATATAACGGGGAAGAAAAATATGAAATGTTGCTCCTTCACCTTCTTTACTTTCACAATAAATATACCCACCGCTCTGCTTGATAATTCCATAAACCATTGATAAACCAAGTCCTGTTCCTTTTCCAACTTCTTTTGTTGTAAAAAATGGCTCAAACATTTTTTCTTGTATAGCAGCAGATATACCAGCCCCTGTATCTGAAATAGTCAATTGCACATACTCGCCAATTGCTAATCCAAGATGATTAAATTCAGCACTTTGTTGCTTTGTAATATTATTTGTCGCAATCGTAACAATACCTCCATCTAACATGGCATCACGCGCATTAATAACCAAATTCATAATAACACGCTGAAAAGATGCTTGATCAACTTCAACGCTCCACAAATCTCTTCCATGGATAATTTTTAACTGAATATTATTCCCCAAAAGTGGTAAAATAAGATTGCGGATATCTGATAAAAATTCAGTAAAATCAATTTCTTCAGGTCGAAGTGTTTGCTTTCTAGAAAACGCTAACAATTGCTGGACAAGAGCAGCTGCACGATTAGCATTGTTTTTAATATTGATCAGATCAGCATGAGCAGGATCAGAACTACGATGCGTATTTAAAAGAAGATCACACGACATTAAAATTGCTGTTAAAACATTATTAAAATCATGAGCAATGCCGCCAGCCAATTGTCCTACAGCTTGCATCTTCTGACTTTGCATCATTTTATCTTCAAGAGTTTTTTGTTCGGTTGTTTCAATCACAGAGATAATAAGCAAATCTTGCAATGCATCACCGTGATAGGGCGGTACAGACATAATATGGAGCCGTAAATGGCATTCTTCATTTTTTTCTAAAACAGTTTCTAGAGAAACAAAATAATTTTTATTTGTCGCAATTCTCTGAAAAGAACGCTCTAACTGCACACAATCACGACGAGAAATAACATCATAAAAATTGACAGCTTTGTCCATACATCCCGTAAGTGATGAAAAAGCTTTATTCATATGAACCAATTGCCCTGCATGATCCACCACAGCTATTGCAAAAGGACTCGCATCAAAATATTCTCCTAATATACTGGGTAATTTTAATTGATCATCTTCTTCTTTTTGTACTTGTTGTGGAATGATCACAATACGATAAATGGCCTCCTCTTCTAAGAGAGAAGAAACAGATATAAGACAATGGAATATTTTCTCACAAGTCGTGTATGAATTTAAACATAACGAAAACCTATAAGGTAAAGAGTAACCTGAACTTTGATATCTGTTGGTTTGCAAACAGATATCACTCCATGAGCTCTTAGCACCAACGCTATCAAATAACGAATCAAAATTATGTTGACCAATTGAGAAATTCGCTAAATCAATTGAGAACCATTCTGCAAAAGTCGCATTGGCATAAAGAATAGTTCCTTGTTTATTAACGGATACAAAACCAATAGAAGCTTGATCCAAGTGATTGATAGCCTCTTGAAGGTTCGAGAAAAAAACTTCTCGCGTTTGTTGTAAGTGCGAAATATCAGTAATACGCCAAAATAAAAGCTTTTTTTTCTGTTTTGTGATAGGTTGAACGGAAATATTATACCAAACAGATTTTTTTGGTGTAGAATCAGTAAAAATTGGCTGTTCTACTCTTAATTCCTCTTGCGCTGCAAGATTATTACAGGCTGCAACCTTTAAGCGGTACGAGAGTCCACCAGCTCCTGGAAGATCCGCAATAACCCTATAACAAGACACTTCAGGCTTATAGGTCAGAATTTTTCGATAGTTTTGATTAGAATAATAAACAAAACCAGAAAGATCAGAGATTACAATTGCATCATCGCTCCTATTAAAGATGCTAAAATCAAAATCTTCATGCAACCACACATGATATCTTAAAATTCCCATTCCACACAAAACGAGTGTTGCAACACCGATCATTGCTAGAATCAAAAAAGATATTGATATCGCCTGTTGCAAATAGTTTTGTGTATAAAAAAAACCTAAAATACCCACAATGAAAAGAAAACCTAATACAAAAACAACACCAAAAATCACAACTCTCCGATGAAACGAAGACGCTGATCTTTCATTATTCTCAAAATCTTTATCCATCTCTCTTTGCCTTAGCTTATAGCTATTTCTTATGTCACAAAACTTCCTTTATATTCGTTGTTATGTTGTTATAAAGTATATGGTATGATATTATCTAAGATAAGCTCGCTTAATATTCAAAAGTTTATTTCTTACCATTATAAGTGAACCTTTTGAGGGTATGTTTATAAATTTATCTCAATAAAAAATAATATTTCCATCCAAAATGGGAGAAAATCTATGTATATCTGGTTATCAGAGCAAATAGGTGTATTTGCTGCAAACATAACGATAAGCTTTTTGCTTTTTATAATAACAATCGCAGCTATTACCGTAATTATCGTGTTTTTACGTCGCTTAAGTACGGGAAGATACAGCATTAATAGAAAAAAAAGTCTATCACGATTAGCATTATGTGAAGTAATTTCTATAGATCGGGCACGCCGCCTTGTTTTAGTCCGTTGCGATAATAAAGAACATTTGCTCCTTATTGGCGGATTAACAGATGTGGTTGTAGAATCTGATATTACTGGTACATCAAAAATACAAAAAAGAGAAACACACACACATCTAAATTCCGCCCTTCCAGAAAGAAACGATATATCGGATAAAAGTCCCTCTCCTTTTACGAATCAAGCGGTAAAAGATTCAGCCATCACCGCCGAAATTGAGGGGCGGCAAGAACCATCTTTATTCATTCCTACCCCTCAAAAATAAAATATACAATTTTATCACCACGAATTTCGTTTGTTTATCATCTCAATAACCTTAATCATCGCGATAAACTCTTTCACGTCGTTCATGACGTTCTTGCGCTTCCAATGACAAAACGGCTATCGGCCGAGCCTCAAGACGCTTTATACTAATGGGTTCGCCGGTTTCTTCACAAAAACCGTATGTCCCATTATCAATGCGCTCTAAAGCAGCATCTATTTTTGAAATAAGTTTCCTCTGACGATCACGAGCACGTAATTCGATTGTACGATCAGTTTCACAAGAAGCCCGATCAGTCAAATCGGGCTGACCAACATTCTCTTCCTGCAAATTTTCCAAAGTCTCACGAGCTTCTTTTAATATATCATTCTTCCAAGAAACCAATTTAGCACGAAAATACGCCTTTTGCCGCTCATTCATAAAAGGCTCATCTTCACTAGGGCGATATTGACCATCAATCTCTTCGCTCATGCAATAAAAAACCTCCACATATGCTATGTGCGGTCTATATATTGTGCAATACCCATCAACACAAGAGTAAAATGTTTTTTCATAACAATCGACGAATATATCTAAATGCACTGTTTAGGTTTGATCGCTTTTTTATGTAGATTGAATTCTTGATCAAATCTCATCCAAAATCATTTTTCTCGCTTATTGAAAAACTTTAAAAAGAAGGAAATCAGATATCAGAGCCATCCCTCCTCTGCTCTCTACATTGTTTAAAATCTAAATGAAGCAACAATAAATCATTTCATCAATGCAAAAAAATAAAATCTTTATAAAGGCAAAGTGTGATATTCACGTTTCAAATACATCAAAGCATCTTTTTCTTTATTACAGTTGATTGCAACAACCTCACCAATCAAAACACAATGGGTTGCGTGTTCGTGCCAACAAATCAAACGACAATCAAACGACGCTAGAGCGTCTGAAAGACTAGGCGCCCCCGTTTGCAAAGCTCCCCATTGAGCAACATCAAAACGCTCATTTTGTGTAGAATTGCAACGCCTCGAAAAAACATCCGCTAATGAGCGATGTTTTCCTGCCAAGCTATTAACACAAAAATTTCCATTCTCCATAAACACCTGATTCTTTAAATTATGGCGCATGAGACAAACAAGAAGGGTTGGAGGATTATCAGATAAAGAACAACACGCCGAAACAGTCACCCCGCGTCTTCCCTTAATACCATTTGTTGTCACAATATGCACAGCTCCTGCAAAAAGACTCATGGCATCTCGATATTCTTGGGAAGAAACCGCAATAGTATGTTTATGTTGAAGTTCAGGCATCAAATATGTTTTATGATTCGACATATCTTTCACTTATAAAGCTTTAAAATTTCAAGCGATCTTTCCATAAAAAGACCTATAATACATATTTTTTCTTTTCCGTCATAACACAAAAAATATTTGTGTATACACAGCGATATGATAAAAACTGCCAATCTAAGGAGATTTTAATGCCCCATGCACATCTCATTTCGCCTTCTCTCTTGGCTTCTGATTTTTCTAAACTTGGACAAGAAATGTTAGATGTTGTTGATGCTGGTGCAGATTGGCTTCATCTTGATATTATGGATGGGCACTTTGTTCCTAACATCACCTTTGGTCCTGAAATTGTCAAAGCTCTGCGCCCATTAACAAAAGCAATATTTGATGTCCACCTGATGATCGCACCAGTAGACCCTTATTTAGAAGCTTTTGCAAAAGCAGGTTCCGATATTATAACTATTCATGCTGAAGCAGGTCCACATCTTCATCGTTCATTACAAACAATCAAAAAAATGGGGAAAAAAGCAGGAATCGCACTCAATCCAAGCACCCCTGAACATATCCTTGAATATTTGCTTGATCAATTAGATCTCATTCTCATCATGACGGTCAATCCCGGTTTTGGTGGACAAAGTTTTATTCCAGAAATAAAAGATAAAATTAAGCGCGTTAAAAGCATGATTGCAAACCGCCCTATTGATCTTGAAGTTGATGGTGGTATCACCGTTGATACAATTGGGATAGCTGCAAAAGCTGGTGCAAATGTATTTGTCGCAGGCTCTGCAATTTATAAAGATGGAAATAAAGAGCTTTACAAAACACGTATTAATGCATTGCGGCAAGCCGCAATCCTCTCACAACAAGGAAAAAAATGATGATCGCACGTTATTCCCGCCCTGCAATGGTAACAATTTGGTCTCCTGAAACAAAATATCGTATTTGGTTTGAAATTGAAGCCCATGCCTGTGATGCCCTTGCTCAATTAGGGATTATTCCGAAAGAAGCCGCCAAAGTCATTTGGGAAAAAGGGGCAGCAGCTAAATTTGATATCAATCGCATTGATGAAATTGAAGCAATTACCAAACATGATGTTATCGCATTTCTAACCCACCTAGCTGAATTCATTGGACCAGAAGCACGTTTTATCCACCAAGGCATGACATCATCTGATGTTCTCGATACAACACTAAACATTCAATTGATGCGTGCGAGTGATATTTTGCTAGAGGATATAGACCAACTTCTTGAAGCATTAAAAAGACGGGCTTTTGAGCATAAAGAGACAATCACCATTGGGCGGAGTCATGGCATTCATGCCGAACCGACAACATTTGGAATCAAGTTTGCTCTTGCATACGCTGAATTTTCCCGTTGTCGCAAACGTCTTCTTGCCGCACGAGAAGAAATTTCTACTTGCGCGATTTCAGGAGCTGTAGGAACTTTTGCAAATATCGATCCACGCGTTGAAGCACATGTAGCAAAAGCCTTGAGGATGCGTGCTGAACCGGTTTCCACCCAAGTAATACCAAGAGATCGTCATGCTATGTTTTTTGCAACACTTGGTGTTATTGCTTCCTCTATTGAAAGGCTAGCAATAGAAATACGCCATTTACAACGAACAGAAGTTCTTGAAGCAGAGGAACATTTCTCACCTGGGCAAAAAGGTTCATCGGCAATGCCTCATAAACGTAATCCAGTTTTAACAGAAAATTTAACTGGATTAGCCCGTATGGTACGTGCATTTGCACTCCCAGCCATGGAAAATGTAGCTCTTTGGCATGAACGTGATATTTCCCATTCATCTGTTGAGCGTTATATTGCTCCAGATGCGACTATTACACTTGATTTTGCTCTTTCTCGCCTCACATCTGTCATTGAAAATCTCATTGTCTATCCAGAAAATATGCAAAAAAATCTCAATAAATTCCGCGGTCTTGTTCACTCACAACGGGTTCTTTTAGCACTCACACAAGCAGGGATTAGTCGTGAAGATTCTTATCGGATTGTACAACGAAATGCGATGAAAGTTTGGGAACAAGGAAAAGATTTTTTAGAAGAACTCCTCAACGATAAAGATGTTACCAAAGCTTTAAGTGAAGAAGAACTTCGCGAAAAATTTGATCTTTCTTACCACACCAAACATATCAATACGATTTTTAAACGTGTTTTTGAAGAACAATAAAGCGACATAGAAAACCAAAATCCATTCCACCTATGATCAAAAATCTGTTGTAACAAAGAAAACAATTCATGAAAGCAAATCAACTCGATATTCTTATTGTTCCTGGCTACAAAGGATCTGGTCCAGATCATTGGCAAACACGCTGGGAAAAAAAATTGTCGACAGCCCGCCGCATTGAACAACTCCATTGGTCAAAGCCTGTTTGTGAAGAGTGGGTTAACAAAGTTAAAACCGCCATCGCAAAAGCTCAAAGACCTGTTATGCTTATTGCTCATTCATTAGGAGTTCCCAGTGTTATTCATGCAACTGTACAAAATACAGAAAAAATTTGTGGTGCTTTCTTTGTTGCCCCTCCAGATGTCGCCAATGAAAAAATACGTCCCAAACATTTAATGACATTTGGCCCCTATCATCGCCAAAAGCTTCCTTTTCCTTCTATTGTCATAGCCAGTCGCAACGATGAGTTTTGTCAATTTTCAGTAGCAGAAAAAATTGCCAATGATTGGGGATCACTCTTTGTTGATGCTGGGTATTCTGGCCATATTAACGCAGAATCCGGACACGGACCTTGGCCTGAAGGGCTTATGGTCCTCTCTCACTTTCTTGCAAAAATTTGATCCAAAAGAGGTGATCTTCTTTCTCATCGCTTATGTATCTTCACCTTTGGATAAACGTGTAATGATAAAAATTATAAAAGTATCATAGCAATATCATTGAGAAATTCTATCAATTAGGATAGTATCATTTATCAATGTTATTAAAAACCTCTCAAGATAAATAGAGAATCATGATGAATCGTCGCCACCGTATTTATGAAGGCAAGGCTAAAATTTTATATGAAGGACCTGAACCAGGGACTTATATTCAATTTTTTAAAGATGATGCAACTGCCTTTAATGCAAAAAAACATGAAATTATCGACGGAAAGGGGGTTTTAAACAACCGAATTTCGGAACATATTTTTAGCCATCTTGGACGTTTGGGCATCCCAACACATTTTATCAAACGTATAAACATGCGCGAACAGCTTATTAAAGCGGTGGAAATCATTCCGTTGGAAGTTGTTGTTCGCAATGTTGCTGCCGGCTCTCTTGCTAAGCGTTTAGGACTGGAAGAAGGAACCCCGCTTCCGCAATCCATCATTGAATTCTACTATAAAAATGATTCTCTCGATGATCCTATGGTAACGGAAGAACATATCACAGCTTTTGGGTGGGCTGTCCCACAAGAGATAGAAGATATCATGCAACTTTCAATTCGTATTAATGATTTTCTTTCTGGGCTTTTTGCCGGTGTTAACATCCAATTAATTGATTTTAAAATGGAATTTGGTCGCCTGTGGGAAGATGAAACAATGCGCATTATTCTTGCTGATGAAATCTCTCCTGATTCTGCACGACTATGGGATATGCACACACAAGAAAAAATGGATAAAGACCGTTTTCGTCGTGATATGGGAGGGCTTATTAATGCCTATCAAGAAGTTGCCAAACGTCTTGGTATTATGAATGAAAACGAACCAACACGACCAAGTGGTCCCGTTCTCGTAAAGTAAAAACAAGGTAAAAAACATCACCTTATACAACCCCCCCTCTTCAAAGGAGAGGTTCTTTTAAAAAGCAGGAAGCAAAAAATGAAAGCACGCATTACAGTTACTTTAAGAGAAAGCGTTCTTGATCCACAAGGAGAAGCGATTGTCGGTGCTTTAAAAAGTTTGGCTTTCGAAGGCATTCAATCCATTCGTCAAGGAAAGGTTTTTGATATTGTTCTTGATGATCTACCTTCTGAAACTGCAAAGAAAAAACTTGAACAAATGTGTGAAGAGTTACTCGCAAATACTGTCATTGAAAATTATACAATCGAACTTCTGTAAGTGAAACGCTCATGAAAACTGCCATCATTCAACTTCCTGGATTAAATCGTGATCGAGATATGGTTGCAGCATTACATCATATAACGGGAGTTGAGCCACTAAAAATTTGGCAAACAGAAACAACAATTCCAGATGTAGATGTTATTATTATTCCTGGTGGTTTTTCCTATGGCGACTACTTAAGATGTGGTGCAATTGGAGCGCGAACTCCCGTCTTAAAAGCCATTCGTGAAAAAGCACAAGAAGGTACAACAATAATAGGTATCTGTAATGGATTTCAAATTTTGTTGGAAGCAGGATTATTACCCGGTACTTTAATGCGTAACGCTTCTTTAAAATTTGTTTGTCGTGAAATCAAACTTGAAGTCGTCAACGCCAAGACAAAATTTTCTCAATATTATTCTAAAGGACAAATTATTCGTTGTCCTGTTGCCCATCATGACGGAAATTATTTTGTTGATAGTGAAACATTGAAACAAATGGAAGACAATGAACAAATTGTTTTTCGCTATGCAGAAAATACAAACCCGAACGGCTCAATGAAAGATATTGCTGGTATTGTTAATAAAGTTGGTAATATTCTTGGTATGATGCCTCATCCTGAAAACTTTATTGAACCCGCCCACGGAGGTACTGACGGTCGTTTACTTTTTCAAAGTGCTTTAGAGTTAGTAAATGGATAATACTGCAAAAATACTCGCGCTCCATAATTAAAAAAAACAAGGATTTATACCATTTCTTGCATCGTAAATTTATTAAACAAAGCTCTTCACAAACAACAATGGATATTATTTTCTAAAAACATAATTATTTAAGACCATTTTTAGTCTTAAATCCCACCAAACAAACGGACAAAATCTTCAGCTTACGGTCTATAAATATTTTTATTATTAAACAACATTATTGTTTATAATATAAGCTGCTAGGTTAAAAAAATAAAAACACTAAATTTCGATTAATTTGACGGATAAATACTCATGAAGCCTTGCAATAACATCACTATTACACCAGAACTCATTGCACAACACGGGCTAAAAGAAGATGAATATCAACGTATCCTGACGTTAATCGGTAGAGAACCAACATTTACTGAACTAGGAATTTTTTCTGCAATGTGGAACGAACATTGTTCCTATAAATCCTCTAAAAAATGGCTAAAAACTCTTCCGACAGAAGGAAAATGTGTCATCCAAGGACCTGGTGAAAATGCTGGTGTTGTTGATATTGGCGAAGGACAATGTGTTGTTTTCAAAATGGAAAGCCATAACCACCCTTCTTATATTGAACCTTATCAAGGTGCAGCGACAGGTGTTGGTGGTATTTTACGTGATGTCTTTACAATGGGAGCCCGTCCTGTTGCTGCTATGAATGCATTGCGATTTGGTGCTCCTGATCACCCACGAACACGCCATCTTGTTTCTGGTGTTGTTTCTGGAATAGGTGGTTACAGCAATTCTTTTGGTGTTCCAACGGTTGGTGGAGAAGTAAATTTTGATAAGCGTTATAATGGCAATATCCTTGTTAACGCTTTTGTCGCCGGTATTGCAAAGACAAACGCTCTTTTTTATTCTAAAGCGCAAGGTATTGGACTCCCTGTTGTTTATCTGGGTGCAAAAACAGGACGTGATGGTGTCGGTGGAGCAACAATGGCCTCTGCTGAATTTGATGATTCAATCAGTGAAAAACGCCCAACTGTTCAAGTAGGTGATCCTTTTACAGAAAAATGTCTTCTTGAAGCATGTTTAGAGCTCATGGAACTTGGAGCCGTGGTTGCTATTCAAGATATGGGGGCAGCAGGACTCACCTCTTCTGCCGTTGAAATGGGAGCAAAAGGAAATCTGGGGATACAGCTTAATCTTGATACAGTTCCTGTTCGAGAAGAAAACATGACAGCCTATGAAATGATGCTTTCTGAAAGTCAAGAGCGTATGCTCATGGTCCTTAAACCAGAACTAGAAAAGCAAGCAGAAGCAATTTTTCATAAGTGGGGACTACATTTTTCTATCATTGGAAAAACAACCGATGATTTACGTTTTCGTGTATTTCATCAAGGGGAAGAAGTTATCAATCTTCCCATCAAAGAGCTTGGTGATGAAGCGCCTGTTTATGATCGTCCTTGGAGTGAGCCGGCAAAAAAAACATCCTTGAAAGCAGAAGACGTCAAAAAAGTTGAAAATCTTGGTGATGCGCTTCTGAGCTTATTGAATTCTGCTGATCAAAGTTCTCGGCGATGGGTTTATGAACAATATGATACTCTTATCCAAGGAAATAGCCTTGCTTGTCCAGGAGGTGATGCAGGCGTTATCCGTTTAGGAAACAACAGCAAACGTGCTCTTGCTTTTTCTTCTGATGTAACACCTCGCTATTGTGAAGCAGACCCTTATGAAGGAGGAAAACAAGCTGTCGCAGAATGCTGGCGAAACATTAGTACGACAGGTGCAACACCACTGGCTGCTACAGATAATCTCAATTTTGGTAACCCTGAAAAACCTGAAATTATGGGACAGCTGGTTTTTGCTATTAAAGGTATAGGAGAAGCTTGTAGAATCCTCGATTTTCCTATCGTTTCAGGCAATGTTTCTCTTTACAACGAAACAAATGGGGAAGCCATTCTTCCAACCCCTACAATTGCTGGTGTAGGTCTTCTTAATGATTGGTCTAAAATGGTAACAATAAGTGGTATGCAAAATGGAGATATTCTTGTTTTAGTAGGAAATTGCGGCTCCCATTTAGGACAATCAATCTATGCACGTAACATTTTAAATATTGATGCAGGTGCCCCCCCCCTTGTAGATTTACAACTTGAAAAAAAGCATGGTCAATTTATTCGAGATGTCATACATCGTGGTTTTGTTCATGCTGCTCATGACATTTCTGACGGAGGATTAGCGATAGCACTTGCTGAAATGGTGATTAAAGCAGGTAAAGGAATCAAAGTAAAATTAAGCAATAAATCACCCCATCATGCAGAACTTTTTGGAGAAGACCAAGGACGTTATCTTTTAGCCGTCAAACCTCACTCTCTTAATAGTCTTAAAGAGCTCGCACAAATAAGTGCAGTTTCTTTAACAGAGCTAGGTCAAGTTGCAGGTGATGCACTTGATATAGATGGAATACTAAAACTTTCTATAGACAAACTCACAAAAGCCTATGAAAACTGGTTTCCCCAATTTATGGGTGAAGAGTAAAAATTGTTTTTTCTCTTAAACAGCCTTTATAAAAAAATGAACAACATAGGAGAATAATGATGGCAATGAGTGCCCATGCAATTGAAACGCTTATTCGTGAAGGCATTCCTGATGCTACTGTAACAATTCATGATCTTGCTGGAGATGGAGAACATTATGCTGCAGAAGTTATTTCTGAAAGTTTTCGTGGTAAAACCCGTGTTCAACAACATAAAATGGTCTATGATGCCCTTAAAGGCAATATGGGAAATGACCTTCACGCCTTAATATTGCAAACAAATGTCCCAAAATAATCTAAAATTTCTTCTTGCATTCACACATTTAATACGATTAAAAGCAGTATGAATATAAATTACACACTGATAAAAATCTGAAATATCGAGGGATAAAAATGACCACTGTTCATGATTTTATTGACAAAGAAATTAAAACAAACGACGTCATTTTATTCATGAAAGGAACACCTGACGCTCCGCAATGCGGGTTTTCAGGACAAGTTGTTCAAATTCTTGATTATTTAAGATTGAATTATAAAGGGATTAATATCTTAACTTCTAACGAATTGCGTCAAGGGATTAAAGATTACTCAAATTGGCCAACAATTCCACAGCTGTATATCAAGGGTGAATTTATCGGAGGCTGTGATATTGTTAAAGAGATGTTTCAAAACAATGAGTTACAGGAACTTTTGAAAGAAAAAAATATTCCATGTAATCAATCATAGGTATCTTTCATTTTATTCAGACTCTTAAAAAGAGCTGTTTTCAGACGAAATCTTTATTTCAAGGATGCCATATGTCATATTCAGTCGATGAACAAATGCATAGAGATGCGATTAGAAACAAAATTGGCTATAAAGAATTTGTTATTCTTATTGCTTCGCTCATGGCTATTAACGCTATAGCTGTTGATATTATGCTGCCAGCTATGCCCAATATTTTAGACGGCTTAAATGTTCTCAATGAAAATGATCAACATTATATCATTTCAAGTTATCTTATTAGCTATGGCATTGCTCAAATATTTTTCGGTCCAATAAGCGATAGATATGGACGACGTAAACTTATTCTTCTCGGGCTTGCTTTTTATTCATTTACAGCGATTGGCTGTGCCTTTGTAACTGATTTTTCTCTCTTACTTATTTTACGTATCTTGCAAGGTATTGGAGGGGCTGCTATGCGGGTTCTTACAGTTTCCGTCGTACGTGATCTTTACAGTGGTCGAAAAATGGCAGAAGTTATGTCTATTGTTATGATGGTTTTTCTTGTTGCACCAATGGTTGGTCCCGCAACAGGACAGATCATTTTACTACTCGGACATTGGCAATATATTTTTATTTTCATGGCAATGATTGGTTTAGGACTGATGATTTGGATTCAACTGCGCTTGCCTGAAACTCTTTATGCGCAACGCTCTCTTTCCTTTTCTTCAGTTAAACACAACTTATGGATTGTAATAACCAATCGCACAACACTTTGCTATACACTTGCAACTTCCATTATTTTAGGCTGTATCTTTACCGCCGTTAATACATCACAACAAACGTATGAAGGGATCTATAATCTAGGACTTTGGTTCCCTATTGCTTTTGCAGTTGGTGCTGCATTTCAAGCTCTATCATCATTCTTTAACTCTCAACTCGTTGGACGCCTTGGAATGCGGCGTATTGCTCATACTATGCTTTTGCTCTTTTGTGCCACTTCATGCATTTGGTTTATTGGGTCCATCTTAGCAGGTGGTGTTATCCCTTTTCCTTTTTATATGACGTTATATTGTATATTAATGTTTACCTGCGGTGGTATTATGGCCAATTTCAATACACTCGCTCTTGAACCTGTAGGAGAAATTGCTGGAACAGCTTCTTCTGTATCCGGCTTTCTTCAAACATCTATCGGTGCAGGACTTAGCTTTTTTATTGCCCAACAATTTGATGAAACAACCATCCCAAACTCAGCAGGATTTTTCTTTCTGAGTCTCACTGCCATACTTCTCGTCTTATGGGCTGAACGTGGTCATCTTTTTAGGCAATATAATAGTAATCCTAACGAATAAATATTACTACGAAAGATTAATAACATCTCTCTTGAACAATAAGAGGATAAACCTATCAGACAAAATAAAACATCTCCAAATAGAACACTCTTGTGTTAAACATTCACATTGTTTGTTTAAAGGTACAGCTCTCGAAATATCAAATCATTTCACGACAGCACCCATAAATGGTATAATGTAAAAAAATAAACATATCTATTGTTGCAACAACTCTTGTCTGTGAAACAGTTTATTAAAAAATATTTTGATTCTTTTCTTCAATAGTTTTTATGAAGACGGGCTGGCCCCTCATCTCATGACAGGCAAACAAACAGTTTTGATTGATTTAACATAAACAAGATCGAAATAAGAGAAGAACTTACGCTTTAGGTCTTTCGTTCAATATAAAAAATAATAAATTATCTTTATAAATTAATATCTTACACAATCATAAAACCATAGGGAACTTTCCCGTGTATAAAATACATTTAATTGATAAATTTTCCTGATTTTGGAAATCCTCTTGGAACCAAACGCCCGACGCCCGCACGCATTCCCATCCATTCAATGAGATCATCAGCTTGACGGTTAAAGATTCGTTCAGCTGTATCTTGCCAACTTAAGCCTTCTGATAAATTAAAAGTCTTGGCATCAACAACAACACCTTCTTTATAACGCTGTAAACGAACACCCTTACCGCGATTCATTTCTGGTATTTGTTCAATAGAAAAAATAAGCATTTTACGGTTTTCACCGACTACAGCAACATGATCACCATTTACCGGAACACAAAGCTTTACCTTATCAGGAGCTTTCACATTCATTACTTGCTTTCCTTTTCGTGTATTGGCGATCACTTCTGAAGAAGAAACAATAAAACCATTACCGTGAGATGAAACCAAGAGCAATTTTTCCTCGGCGTGATGCACAAAAGCTGTAAGAACATCGTGCTCATCATCCATATCAACTAAAAGACGAATAGGTTCACCATGTCCCCGCCCTCCAGGTAAACTATTTGCACCAATAGCAAAAAACTTTCCCCCCGTACTGATCAGCACAATCTTGTCGGTCGTAAATGCTGGAAATGCTAACTTTAAACTGTCTCCTTCTTTAAAAGAAAGCGCTTTATAATCGGTCAAATGTCCCTTCAAAGCGCGCATCCACCCCTTTTCAGAAATAACAATAGTAATCGGTTCTTTTTCGATCATTGCTTGTTGAATATCATCAAGATCATGACTTGGTGCCTCTTCAAACGTCGTACGTCTTTTCCCTAAGAGTGTTTCAGGACCAAAAGTGTTTCGAACTTTTTTGATTTCTTCTGAAATTATTTTCCACTGTTTTATAGGAGAAGCTAACAAATTCTGTAGCTTTTCTTTTTCAGCTTTCAAACTTTCAAATTCTTTACGAATTTCAAATTCCTCAAGCTTACGCAAAGAACGCAAGCGCATATTAAGAATAGCTTCAGCTTGATTTTCTGTTAATTCAAAACGACTGATCAGCTGCTTTTTAGGTTCATCCTCTTCACGAATAATCTGAATGACCTCATCGAGATTTAAATAGGCAATAAGATATCCATGAAGAATTTCCAATCGGCTATCAATTTGATCAAGCCGATAATGAGAGCGACGAATAAGCACTTCTTGACGATGTTCAAGCCATTGCTGCAAACTTTCTCGCAAAGAAAGGACATTGGGTATTTTTCCCAAAGACAAAACATTAAGATTAAGGGGAAATCTTACTTCAAAGTCAGTCAATTTAAAAAGAGACTCCATAAGGAGCTCCGGATCAACCGACCGATTTTTAGGAACCAGCACGATTCTGATATCTTCTGCTGATTCATCTTGGATATCCTCAAGCATTGGCAATCGGCGTGCAAGCAATAACTCTGCTGTTTTTTCAATAAGACGTGACTTTTGAATCTGATAGGGAATTTCAGTCACAACAATCACATAAGAACCACGGCTACCAGATTCCTGATGCCAACGTGAACGCAAGCGAAAGAATCCACGCCCAACACGATAGGATTCCTCAATACTTTTTTTAGGTTCAACTAAAATTCCCCCCGTCGGAAAATCAGGACCAAGAACGAATTGATTTAATTCCTCATCATTTACATCGGGATGCGCAATCAAATGGAGCGCTGCATCACAAAGCTCAGCAACATTATGGGGTGGAATAGATGTTGCCATACCAACAGCAATACCAGAAGAACCATTTGCTAAAAGATTAGGGAAAGCTCCTGGTAAAACAACAGGCTCTTCATCTTCCTCATTATAGGTTAAACGAAAATCAATAGCATTCTCATTAATTCCTTCAAGTAACAATGCAGCCACTTCAGTCATACGTGCTTCCGTATAACGCATGGCAGCAGCATTATCACCATCAATATTACCAAAATTGCCTTGCCCATCAACCAACGGATAACGAACAGCAAAATTTTGAGCCAAGCGCACCAAGGCATCATAAATAGACGAATCCCCATGAGGATGAAATTTTCCCATGACGTCACCAACAATCCGCGCACATTTCGCATAAGACTGTCCAGGATTTAGTTTGAGAAGACGCATCGCATGAACAATCCGCCGGTGGACAGGCTTCAATCCATCACGCACATCAGGCAATGCACGGTGTGTAATCGTAGAAAGTGCATAAGCCAAATAACGTTCCTGTAAAGCAGAACGTAATTCTATTGGTTCAATATGTTCTTTATCAAAAGGTAAATTCATTTTATCAGACATAGTATTAAAACAACAATTCCCACAATAATAAGAAATTATTTTATAGGATTTATTTAATGAAAGCTTCTATGAGTCGGCTTTTTTATTAAAAGTCAATTACATAAAAACAAACGCTGCAATTAGAACATGAACAGAAAATTATATCAATTTGAAAAATTTATACATGTCCTTCCCCCCTTGTCCTAAGTAATTTATTGAAAGCTTTGTCAAATTCGACGATAATTTAACTGCCCACAAAGAGTTATTTCATCTTTTCTGGAATGACAAAAGCACCTTTCAAACATCATCTTTTATTATAAAGATAAATTGTATAACAACCACATTCAGTTTTTCTATGAAAAACTAAAAAATATTCAAAACTTATGAAATTTAAACTTTTCAGAGTAAGTCCATAGAATGGAAAATCACATTATTCTCATAAAAACGAAGAGACACAATTCTCTGCTACAACGTTGTAAAAACTTCAATAAAAAACAAATAATATATTGACATATAAAGATAATTCATTTTTTTCAACTAAAATGAGACTCTCGAATATTATAGAATTCTTTTATTTCTAATTTATTCATGACCAAGCAATCATAATTATTTTCTCACCTATCACAAGGAGAAGAGCCACTATAGAAACAAGGAATAAAAATGCCTCGTAAAAAATTAAACAATAGCGTTTTGCCTATCTAAATTTCACAAACAGTACACACACACCGATGGCTCTTGAGAGGCATCAAAACTTCACTCTACGTAGAAAAGATGAAAACAATCCATTATCAACTTTATGAGCTATTTTTGTGAGTAGGAGCCATGCGGATTCCTAAATCACGTAATTGTGTAGGAGAAACATCAGACGGAGCACTCATCAAAAGATCAAGCGCCTGTTGATTCATAGGGAATAAAGCAACTTCACGCAAATTTTTAACACCTTGCAACAGCATAATGATGCGGTCAATTCCCGCAGCCATGCCACCATGTGGCGGAGCCCCATAATGGAATGCACGATAAAGACCACCGAAACGATCTTTCACAACTTCCTTAGAAAGTCCTACAAGTTCAAAAACTTTAAGCATCATTTCTGGTAAGTGATTACGAATTCCACCTGATGCAATTTCATAACCATTGCAAACAAGATCATATTGAAAGGCTTTAATAGTAAGAGGATCTTGACAGGCAAGAGCATTTTCTCCCCCTTGAGGCATGGAAAAAGGATTATGTCCAAAATCAATCTTTTTTTCATCTTCATTCCATTCAAAAAATGGAAAATCAACAATCCACGCCAAAGAGAAACTATCTCTATCAAGAAGATCTAATTCTTCCCCTACCCTTGTGCGTGCTGCTCCGGCAAAAGATGGAAACTTTTTTGGATCGCCAGCTACAAAAAAACAGGCGTCCCCACTTTCAAGTCCAAGCTGTATACGAATTGCTTCAGTCCTCTGTTCACCAATATTTTTGGCGATAGGCCCTGCTCCTTCAAATTTTCCTTCTTCTTCACGCCAGAAAATATAGCCGAGTCCTGGTTGCCCCTCGCCTTGTGCCCATACATTCATACGATCACAAAAAGCACGACTTCCACCCGTTTTAGCTGGGATAGCCCACACTTGTGCATTCTCATCATTCGCTAAAATTTGAGCAAAAACTTTGAAACCAGAATTATAAAAATGCTGAGAAACATCTTCCATAATGATCGGATTACGTAGATCAGGCTTATCAGAACCATATTTTCGCATTGCTTCATCATAGGAAATGCGAGGAAAGCTTTGTGTCACAGTTTTTCCATCTGCAAATTCTTCAAAAATAGAACGCATAATAGGTTCCATAGTTGCTAAAACATCTTCTTGCTCAACAAAACTCATTTCAACATCTAATTGATAAAATTCACCAGGAAGACGGTCGGCCCTTGGATCTTCATCTCTAAAACATGGAGCAATCTGAAAATAACGATCAAAACCTGACATCATCAACAACTGTTTATATTGCTGTGGCGCTTGCGGTAGCGCATAAAATTTTCCCTGATGAACACGACTTGGAACCAAAAAATCACGTGCGCCTTCCGGCGATGAAGCTGTCAAAAGCGGCGTCGTAAATTCCGTAAAACCATTATTTTGCATAGCCCGTCTCATGGCCGCAATAATTTCAGTCCGACGCATGATATTTTTGTGCATAGTCTCCCGACGCAAATCAAGAAAACGATATTTTAATCGAATATCTTCTGGATAATCAGGCTCACCAAAAACCGGTAAAGGAAGCTCATCAGATTTTGAAAGAATTTCTACCTCTTGTGCAAAAATTTCAATCTCACCTGTTGGAAGCGTTGCATTAATAACCTCATCAGAACGAGCACATACCTCCCCATCCACACGAATAACCCATTCAGAACGCACTTTTTCAATAAATTTAAAAGCTGGTGAAGCAGGGTCAGCAACAATTTGTGTGATTCCAAAATGATCACGTAAATCTACAAAAAGAATTCCTCCATGATCACGAACACGATGAACCCACCCCGAAAGACGAACTTGTGTTCCTACATCACATCTACGAAGAGCCGCACAATGATGACTGCGATAACGGTGCATGTTTTTTGCCTTTGATTATAATATTCACATGCGCTACAAACGCTTTTTAATAACCATTTGTCAAGATATGAGAATAAAAACTCAGAAATAAAGTCAATAAAGCACAAATTTAATTTATCGAATTATAATAAAATGATGAATCTTATTACACAAACAACAGATCTTGAAATTGCACTTAACGCTCTACGTACCTCTGATTTTGTAACAGTCGATACTGAGTTTATTCGCGAAACAACTTTTTGGCCTCAACTGTGTTTAATCCAGCTCGCATCACCAGATGTCACAGTTTTGATTGATCCCATAGCACCAAATATTGATTTACAACCTTTTTTTGACCTTATGATCGATAAAAAAGTTGTAAAAGTTTTTCATGCTGCGCGCCAAGATATTGAAACAATTTATCATCTTGGAGGTGTTATTCCTTCCCCTCTCTTTGATACGCAAATAGCAGGATCAATTTGTGGATTTGGTGATTCTATCTCCTATGATCAAATTGTACAACGCTGCACGGGGCATCATCTTGATAAATCCTCCCGCTTTACAGACTGGAGTTATCGCCCTTTGTCTGAAAAACAACTGCTCTATGCACTTGCCGATGTAACTTACTTAAGAGATGTTTACCTGTTATTGAAAAAAAGGTTAGAAAAAAATCAACGTGCTCACTGGATGAACGATGAAATAACAATCCTTTTAAATCCTAAAACCTATGATATGCCAGAAGATGAAGCATGGAAAAAAGTGAAAGGAAAAATTAAAAAGCCACGTGAACTTGCTGTATTACAAAAGATAGCAGCTTGGCGGGAACGTGAAGCACGAAAATACAATATGCCACGCCGTCATATCATAAAAGATGAATGTCTTATAGAAATAGCAACCCAACAACCAAAAGATGAATCTGCATTAAAACGGTTGCGCAGTCTTAATAAGAATTGGGATAAACTCTCAATTGCTCAATCATTAATCAAAGCTGTCCACGAAGGCTTAGAGGTAGATCTTTCTACTTTACCCCCCATTCCTAAACATAATCCACTCAATGATACGACAGCCGCTGTTATCGATCTGCTCAAAGTGTTATTAAAAATTGTTGCAAATGAAAACAGCATTGCCCCTAAACTTATTGCAACATCTAATGATTTAGAAAAAATTGCCAATGGAGGAATAAAGAAAAATATTCCCGCTATGAATGGCTGGCGCTATGAAATATTTGGTCAAAAAGCCGAACAACTGCTAAAGGGCCAGATAGGGTTTTACTGTAACGATGGAAAAATAAACACAAAACAGCTTTAATTTACATTTTCATTTTGAAAAATCCATTATATGCTACTCATTATCTACATCAATTGGTATACCCTATAGGCCAACGGAAATAGGATAAATAAAGCCTACTTCTGACAAAGTTAAAAAATTAAATAGTAAACTCTTATTAAAATGATAGCTAAATCTTTATCAGGTCAATCAAATAGCAATCCCTTTTAAAATAATCTAAAAAAACAAACAGCTCCTTATTTAAAAGTTTTGAAAAGAAAAAGTTCTGATATAAAAGCGCATTCATTACAAAAATAGCAGCCTAGAAATAGGAACAAACAAAGATATAATGCCTCACGTCACCATATCATATTAAAAAACTACCGAGATTGCAATCTAACAATCAAAAACAAGCCAGCATAACAACTAAAATACCTAACAAAAGCAATATATTGATTTCTAACGATAATCTAGCGTTATTTATATTGAATTAGACCTCCGAATATCGTAAGATTCTCTCATTTCATCTCAATAAGACTCATAAATTTTCACATAAGAAATTATATGATAAAGCACTGTTTTTTATAAATTAAACACCTTTCAAAGGATTCAAAAATCATGGTTAATAAATAGTTATGATTTATTTCTATTTTTTATATTGAAAGGATTTTATAATGACTGAAATGATATTCTTTTGACAGACCGTAAAAGTGCAAAACTGTTTCATATGAGTATTTCAACATTCCAGCGTCATGTAACCAATGGATCTCTCCCAAAATCTTTAAAACTTGTTTTTTATCGCGTTGGTTACAATCGAATCTTATCAAGATAATCGAGCAAGCTAAACAGAAACATTATAACGACGCAGCATAAAAAGAAAACCTTTTCACGTAAAAATGGACAAAACTTTTCATTTTCACATGAAGCTTATGAAGTGAAAAATCCATCCTGTGACGCAAATAACAGAATAAAAAATTATGTTTTCTTTTATGAATGCTCAGGCATTAACAAATGCTTTGCGTGGTGTCTAGCATGGGCGCGTTATGGAACAAGTCCTATTGTCCAGCTCATGATGATAGGCTACCTAGTTTATCCCTCGTCAATAGCCCTATATTATAAGACATAAAACACGAATAAATTAGGAAAAAAATCAAAAAATTTCAAAAGCGAGAGGTTGTTTTATTATTTTTGATAACTTCTGTAATCGTCCAAAAGGACGTTCTCCTAATAATCCAGCGTAATTCTTTGGGATCTGCAGGATAATATGATCTGCTTTTCTATGCCACAATAAATGAGGTAAAATTCCTACAACAGAAGCACTGAAAAGATGAGCAATACGCATAGTTTCGCCAAGAATACGTGCTTTTTCAATTATATTTTGAGTTGCTAATTGAAAAATGGGAAGAGATTCTTTATCAACCAATAAACTCGTATTGCGAAAAAAAACAGCAAGCGCCGCGTAAAGGCGCCCTTCATGAGAAATTCCTGGATAAGATCCTAAAGCTATTTGATTTGCTGCTTCATTGCCTCGATAATCTGGATGTATACGCCAACCAATATCCGCAAGAAGACAAGCGGCTTGACGATAACGGCATTCATTTTCCGTTTCTGAAATTCCAAAAACTTCAAAAGCATTCGTCGTAAAATCAATGAGTTCTTCTGCTTGTTTTGGTGAACGTGCCCGTAAAATAGCCATTTCTGTGCATGCTGCAATGAGAGGATCTGAAAGTCGAATCGCCTGCGGCAATCGTGAATAAAGAAAACCTTCACGAACGCCAGCACCAGAAAAGATTATCTTTTCAAACTCCATACACTGAATGAGTTCAATAAGAACTATTGCCCCATAAGATAAAAGTTTTCGACGGTTCTGAGAAACCGCTGCAATCCCTCTCATATTATCAATATTGCCACATGCTACAAGACGTAAAAAGTTCTCCATTTCAACAGCATCAACTTCATAGCCATGCATAACAGGAAGCCGATAGTGTTTCATTGCCATATGGAGTTTTGCCAAATTACGCCATGTCCCCCCTACTGCATAAAAATAACGTGCTATACCTTTACGAGTACGAACAACAGACGATTTATAAAATTGCTCATGTACAATTTTTTTAGCTACAGCACTATCATTATTTGACATATACTGTAGCCTTAAACCACCCAATGGGAGCGTTATCCCTTCACCAACATCAGAATGATCAATATCAATCAGCTCAAGACTTCCACCACCAAGATCCCCAGAAATACCTTTTGGTTGATAAAAAGTAGACACAACTCCATATGCTGAATACATAGCTTCTTCACTTCCTGAAAGAAGATATATTTTATTTTGCAAAATATCTTCAGCATGCTGAATAAATGCTACGCCATTCTGTGCATCTCGTGCTGCTGCTGTTGCTAAAGTATAGACCTCATCTGCCCCAATCTGTCGACAAAGCGTACGAAACCGTTTCAGTGTTTGCAACCCCATTTTCATCGATTTTTCTTCTAAAAATCCTGTTTTCGCCACACCATGACCGAGACCACAAAGAATCTTTTCATTAAATAAAACTGTTGGTGATCGAACAAGCCCCTCATAAATAACCAACCGAACAGAATTTGAGCCAATGTCAATAACAGCAACAGGCTTACGCCCTTTTAACCGACCTTGAGCATCTCTATATGTCATTGGATTTTAGTCTTTATGTATTTCGGCTTGTTGCCGATGCAACGCAACCAAGCGCGAAACAGAAGACTCAAAAGACTCATTTTCCCCCGCAAAACTTGTATTGGCCATAAAATACTCCTGCGCATTAAATAGACTTTCACCTATCTGCGGTGTAATACGTTTTGATGTTCCATTCTTAAGTATATCAAAGCTTTGTTGATTATCAATGATATTAGCTAACATAATCTGTAAAAGAATTTTTTGACGCACTATTTTATTAAAAACTGGAACCAATATTTCAATACGATAGTCCAAATTACGAGGCATCATATCAGCAGAGCCTAAGTAAACGAGTGCATTTTCATTAGGCAAATCTTGACCATTCCCAAAACAAAAAATGCGACTATGTTCAAGAAAACGCCCGACAATTGATTTTACACGAATATTATCTGAAATTCCTAGAATACCAGGACGTAAACAACATATCCCCCGCACAACCAAATCAATTTGCACCCCTGCTTGACTGGCACGATATAAAGCATCAATAATTTCAGGATCAACCAATGCATTAACTTTCATCCAAATAGCAGCAAACCTTCCCTGTTGTGCATGAACAATTTCTCCCTCAATATGCTTTAAGATACGACCACGCAATGTTAAGGGTGAAAAAGCAATCTTCATTGTTTCATTTGGACGCTCATATTGCGCAATATAATTGAATAATAACGCAACATCATGAGCGATATCATCATCCGTGGAAAAAAAAGAAAGATCGGTATAAGTTTTAGCGTTAATGGGATGATAATTTCCTGTCCCAAGATGAACATAAGAGCGAAGACGTTTTCCCTCACGTCTCACAACCAATGACATCTTAGCATGCGTTTTTAATGCAATAAAACCAAAAATAACTTGAACCCCAGCACATTCAAGATCCCGGGCCCAACGAATATTGGCTTCCTCATCAAAACGTGCTTTAAGTTCTACCAAAGCAGTCACAGACTTTCCCTGTTCAGCTGCTTCAATCAAAGCGCCAACAATTGGACTATCATTTGATGTACGATAAAGTGTTTGTTTGATTTCCACAACATCAGGATCGCAAGCAGCTTGACGTAAAAATTGGACAACAACATCAAATGTCTCATAGGGGTGATGAATCACAATATCATTTTCACGAATAGCCGCAAAACAATCTCCTTTATGTTCACGAATACATTCTGGAACACGAGAAATATAAGGAATAAATTTGAGATCATCACGGGGAATAGAAACAATTTCTGTTACCGTATTAAGCGCTAAAAATCCATCAAGAACATTAATACAATTATCAGGAACAGCGAGACTATTCGCTATAAATTGGCGTAAACTCTCTGGCATTTTTGCGTCAAACTCAACTCGAATAACCTGCCCACGGCGCCGCCTTTTAAGAGCAGTTTCAAAAAAATGAACAAGATCCTCAGCTTCTTCTTCTACTTCAATATCACTATCTCGGATTACTCTAAATGTACCAATTTCTTTAACCTCATAGTCAGGAAATACATATTTAATAAAAAGGCAAATAACATCTTCAGATGCAATAAAACGAAAATGATTGCCTTCTTGAGGAAGAAGAATAAAACGCCTTAAAAGCATTGAAATAGACAACAACACTGTGTGTGAGTTCTGATCAGTTTCTCCAGACAATTGAAGCGCAATAGAAAGCCCTAAATTAGGAATAAATGGAAAAGGATGAGTAGAATCAACAGGCAAAGGTTTTAAAACAGGAAAAATTGTCTCAAGAAAATATTTTTCAAGCCATGACTTTTCAATTTCTGAAAGATCATCAGAACAAATAATTTCAATATCATTCTTTTTTAATTCATCACATAAAACATTCAATTCTCGTAGTTGGTGAGCCTGCAGCTTTGAAATCTCAGCTAATACAATATCAAGTTGTTCCTGTGGAGTGTGCCCATCTGCACTGCACGCTGTAACGCGAGCACGAATTTGAGCTGCTAGTCCTGCAACACGAACCATAAAAAACTCATCAAGATTTGCAGCTGAAATAGAAAGAAATTGTAGACGTTCTAATAAAGGATGTTTCGAATTAGCCGCTTCCATCAAAACACGATTATTAAATTGTAGCCATGAAAACTCTCGATTAATAAACCGTACCGGATTTTTCATTGTTATATTCGATATAGAAATTTTATCTACCACCCTCTGTTCCATATATCCTAAATAATTTTCTTTTACATTTTCTAAAATCCCTGATGAAATATCTCACATAATATTTGATAATATGTTATAATTATAATAATATATCAATGCCTAACTTCCCTCATCATTTTTCCATTTAATATTTTAAAATACTTGGAATTATTGCTATGCGCAAAGTACTAAAAGTAAGACAACTATTCTAATATAGCATAAAAGAAGAGAAATTTGTCTTAAAAAGCAGCTTGCATTATTCTACGCTTTATTACAAACTCACGCCTATAAAATAGAAGAGCCCAATCATAGCTGATGAGAAAATTTATTCTGGAGTTTGTACACCATGTCTGATCACAACATTCCTCATTTTCAAAATGACCTTGGATATAAAACAATCGAAATTGGTGTGAAAGAATTTATGTGTGTAGGCGCTACACAACCATTCGATCATCCTCATATCTTTATCGACATGGGAACAGCAGATGAAAAAATTTGCCCTTACTGCTCAACCCTTTATCGTTATGTTCCCTCACTATCATACAATCAAACAAACCCAACAGGATGCTTATATAATCCAGAAAAGCTATTATAATTGCGTTTTTTGGCTTTCTTAATAACTACTCTTTTAATTCTGCTTGTTTAATATGAAATCATTTGTAGAACAATCACCCATCATCGTTGGGGGAGGAATTGCTGGTTTAAGCACCGCTTTAGCACTCGCTCATAAAGGAATTGCAAGCACCATTATCGAAAAGTGTAAACAACTTGAAACGATAGGCGCTGGTATTCAACTGACACCAAATGCAACATCTATTCTTGCTCGCTGGAAACTTCTTAACAAACTCTCTGAAGTCGCGACAATCCCACATTTTTTTGAGTTAAAAGATGGATTATCTTTAAAAATACATCTACGGGCTCATCTTATTAATCTAACAGAAAAATATTGGAAAGCCCCTTATCTGACGATTCACCGCGCGGCTTTACAAAAAATTTTATATAATGCAGTGATTGAAAATCCTTTGATCAAATACAAAGCAGGCGAAACGGTTGTATCTTCTACCCAATCTGCAAGCAACATTAAAATCACGACAATAAAAACAGATACGGCAACAGAACAGCTTCATTCAACGCCCCTCCTGATCGGATGTGATGGCGTTTGGTCAACATTACGGCAACAATCTCCTTTTCATGAAAAAGCAAATTTTAGTGGCTTTATTGCTTGGCGTGCAACAACAACATCTGATAATCTTCCTCAAAACTTTCGTTCTTCATTGCAAAATATGAAGACAATTACGGCTTGGATGGGACCAAAAAATCATCTTGTTGTCTACCCCATTCAATCATCAGAAAAAATTTTTAATTTTGTCGCCATTACGCATGGAGAAAATTCAAAAGAAGGATGGGCCCATAAAGGAGATAAAGAAAAACTCAAATCTCTTTTTAAAGATTGGAATTCAAAAATCTTACAAATCTTCGATCATATTGATGAATGGAGCTATTGGCCACTTTTTCAAATGAAACAAAATCGTTTTATCGGTTTAGAGAAACAAGTATTTGTTGGCGATTGCGCACATGCTGCCTTACCTTTTGCAGCACAAGGTGCCGCTATGGCAATCGAAGATGCCGCCACATTAGCAAAAGCACTTTCATTGAAAGATTTTTCATTAACGAAAGCACTTTCGCTTTACGAAACAATACGCACCCCCCGTATTGCAGCAGTAAAAAAACGCGCAGATTTCAATAGATTAGCCTATCACGCAACCGGTCCCATAGCAATTGCACGCAATCTCATGATGAAAATTCGTACACCAGAGAGCATTATGTCAGATCTCAATTGGCTTTACATGTATGATGCGATGAATTCTATAAAAAATAATGATAAAAACTTATAAAATTCTTCCGGCACTTTGAATATTACGAAAGAACGAGATTTTTTTAATTTTATGACACTAAAAAAATATCATAATTTACTCAAATAAACGCAATATTTTTCGAAATCTACAATCCGATTTTAAAAGCTCAATTTTTAGCTCTCCTAAAAGCAAAAACACCACTCAAAATCAGCTCCCATCTTTAATCTTTCTTTAACTCAATTCTACATCAACAACACCCTGAATTAATTTCATAGCATTTGCGACATGTGAATTTACCTTATATCGCTTAGGAAGCGCAATTTCGACTTCTCGCAATCCATCCTCTTGAATTAAAATAAGCCCAACCTCTCCATTCCCCCCAAGATTTAAATTTTGTTCAATTTGTGGAAGCATATCAACTGTTTTTATAAAGAGACGCATCATTTTATGCTGTTGTAATGATTCATTTTCCAAAGACTGAATTGTTTCAATTCGCAAACTAACTCCTTCAGAACGATTTTCTGCGCTCACCGTAATAATAAAAGATTTTCCGGGTTCTAGCATCTCTTCATAATCCGAGAGTGCCTCAGAAAAGAGAACTGCTTCATATTGTCCACTTGTATCAGAAAAATGAATAATTCCCATTTTTTTACCAGATTTTGTTTTGCGCACGCTTTTTGCCACAACAGTTCCAGCAAGCCGTGCAGCTGTTGCTCCCCCTTTAACGGCATTGGCAAAATTACCCCAAGTCTGAATGCGTTTTTTGTCCAGAATAACTTGATACTCCTCCAAAGGATGCGCGGAAAAGTAAAAACCTATAGCTTGAAATTCTCGATAAAGTTTCTCAGCCGGCAACCAAGGGGTTGTTTGCGATAAAATCAATGGTTCTTTTAATCCGCCTGCCATTCCAAATATATCAACCTGCCCGCTAGAATTGTCATCGAGAATACGAAGTGCACGCGCATGAAGGGTTCCAAGATTGGCTAATAAAACCTCACGTGCAATGTTAAAACAATCAAAAGCACCAGCACAAACTAAACTTTCCATCGCACGCTTATTAACAATACGAGGATCAACACGCGCACAAAAATCTTCCAAATCCTTAAAAATCTTATTCCCACGACAAGAAACAATATGATCTACAACAGTTTCTCCCACACCTTTAATGGCAGCAAGAGAATAATAAATACAGTTATCACCAACCTCAAAAACACGATGAGATGTTTGTATAGAAGGTGCAATAATTTCAATACCCAACCTTAATGCTTCACGCCGAAAATCATTGAGCTTATCTGTATTCGTCATATCATATGTCATTGAAGCAGCTAAAAACTCAACGGGATAGTTTGCTTTCATATAAGCTGTTTGGTAAGAAACAATTGCATAAGCAGCAGCGTGCGATTTATTAAAACCATAATCGGCAAATTTTGCTAAAAGATCAAAGATAATATCAGCTTGATCTTTATCCACACCACCTGCAACAGCTCCATTGATAAAACGCGTACGCTGTTTTTGCATTTCAGCATGAATTTTTTTCCCCATAGCACGACGTAGTAAATCAGCTTCTCCAAGCGAATAGCCAGCAAGAACCTGAGCAATCTGCATCACCTGTTCTTGATAGACAATAACACCTTGTGTTTCTTTAATCAGATGATCTATCTTAGGATGAATAGAAGAAATTTCCTCTTCCCCATGTTTGCGTGCATTATAGGTTGGAATATTCTCCATTGGACCTGGACGATAAAGTGCAACCAGCGCAATAATATCTTCAATACGGTCTGGCTTCATTCCAATCAACGCCTTGCGCATACCAGAACTTTCCACCTGAAACACGCCAACCGTTTCACCACGTGCCATCATAGCATAGGTTGCTTCATCATTCAGAGAAATATTTGATAAATCTATTTTAGTCCCCTTTCTGGCAACAAAATCGACTGCCATTTTCAAAACAGTAAGCGTTTTTAATCCAAGAAAATCAAATTTTACCAGCCCCGCCTGTTCCACATATTTCATGTTAAATTGTGTAACAGGCATATCAGAACGAGGATCACGATACATCGGGACAAGCTCCCAAAGTGGACGATCTCCGATAACAATCCCAGCAGCATGAGTTGAAGCATGACGATAAAGTCCCTCCAACTGAAGTGCTATATCTAATGCGCGGCCAACAACGGGATCTTTTTTCTTTTCCTCTTCAAATTTAGGTTCATCCTTAATAGCATCAGCTAATTCTACCTGGCTTCCTGGCGTGGCAGGAATTAATTTTGTAAGATAATCCACCTGACGATAAGGAACTTCTAAAACACGCCCCACATCACGCAAAACTGCACGTGCCTGTAACTTACCAAAGGTAATAATTTGAGCAACTTGATCACGTCCATATTTTTTTTGAACATATTGAATAACTTCTTCGCGCCGCTCTTGACAAAAGTCGATATCAAAATCTGGCATCGAAACACGATCTGGGTTGAGAAAACGTTCAAAGAGAAGAGAAAACCGCAAGGGATCCACATCAGTAATTGTCAATGCATAAGCAACAAGTGAACCAGCACCAGAACCCCGTCCTGGTCCAACGGGAATGTCATGAACCTTTGCCCATTTTATGAAATCTGAAACGATAAGAAAATATCCAGAAAATTGCATACGCGTAATAACTGAAATTTCATAATCAAGCCGCTGTTCATAATCTGCAATCGTATACCCTTCAGCCAACCCTATTGTTTCAAGCCGCATCTTCAAACCAGCTTTAGCCTGATTTAACAACTCACTATCTTCTATTTCTAAAGTAGTTTCTGAATTAACAGATTGTTCTATAAAACGAGGCAATATCGGTTTTCGAAGAGGCGAGGCAATATGACAACGCAATGCAATTTCAACACTATTTTCCAAAGCTTCTGGAAGATCAGAAAACAGTGTAACCATTTCATCTTGTGACTTCAAATAATGATCTGGCGTCACACGTTTGCGATCTGGATTAGAGACAATTTGTCCTTCTGAAACAGCCATCAGCGCATCATGCGCTTCATACCCTTCTCTTTTCAGAAAAAAGGCTTCATTCGTTGCAACAAGAGGAATTTCATGCGCATAAGCCAATTCAATAAGATCAGCTTCTACACTCCGGTCATAAGAGCCATGCCGTTGTAACTCCACATAAAGACGATCCGCAAAAGATTTTTTCAAATAAATTAAGCGCTCAACAGCATGTTCTTTTTTCTCTTCTGCCAAAGAAAGATTAATAGGTCCTCCCTTTCCACCCGTTAAAGCGATTATACCTTCACTGTGTTCTGACAACCAATCAGCTTTAATATGAGGAGGATCAGTATCACACTTATCAAGATAAGCACGGCTCACAAGACGAACCAAATGAGCATAACCGGTTTCGCTAGCTGCCAAAAGAACAATAGAGCAAAAATCAGAAGGATTACGCCATTTAGCCAAACGTGAATGATCATTTTCATCACAAAAATCAACAGTAAGCTGACAACCAATAATAGGTTGGACCCCATGAGAAAGACAATGCTGTGAAAATTCCAAAGCACCAAATAAATTATTGGTATCGGTAATAGCAACCGCTGGTGCATGATCTGAAATCGTCTGTTGAATAATTTGGGGGATTTTTAAAGCCCCTTCGAGCAAGGAATAAGCTGAATGCACTCTCAAATGAATAAAGCGAGGAAGAGAATTTTTGTTCTCTTGCATTTGCATTTTATTTTTTACCACTCTCACAATTTCCCACTACAAAATAAATGCTAAACAGCACCCCTTATAAAAGAAAAAACTTCTGTTCATCATCAAACTTTAAAGCTATAAATTCATCATCCTACATAGGAGCAATATCCCAATTTTATTAATATTTATAAGAGAGTTCTATCAAGAAAATGCTTCTATTCACAGCAAATAAACACCTAAAATAAAAAGAAAAACAATATACCTCATCTAAGCACTTTAATTTTTGACCATTTAATTGTATTTTTCTTTAAATATTAATTTCTCTTCCTAAAGTTCAATGTGTAAATAAAGCAACCTCCTCTTTATGACTTTATCCCCAAAAAGCTCTTCTAAAGGTCTAGAAAAAACAAAAAGGGCAGGTTAAATTTGCTCATGCCTCCAAGTCTTCTTACCCCACTTTTTAATTCTATCCGAACTCTTTCTGGTATTACACCTAAAGTCTATGGTTTATTGACCAAACTCTTAGATGTTAATCCCACACAACGCGAAGCAACCCTTATTGACCTTCTTCAATTAATGCCCCATTCCGTTATAGACCGCAGAATGCGTCCCAACATTACTTGTGCAAAAAAAGGAGATACTGTTACGCTCGAAATTATCATCGATCAGCATCAACCACCACCCCGTGGTCACAACCGAATTCCCTATCGTGTTATTGCCCATGATCACACAGGAAAAATAAATTTAGTCTTTTTTCATGCTCAACCTCTTTGGCTAAAAAAACAACTCCCCAAAGGAAAAAAAGTCATTATATCAGGAAAAGTTGAATGGTTTAATGGACAGCTTTCAATGGCGCATCCAGACTATATTGCCCCAAGCGAACAATCAAATCAGATACCTCTCATCGAACCTGTCTATCCCTCTACTGCAGGACTAACTGTAAAGACACTAAGACGCGCCATACAAAACGCTCTTGATTTTATTCCTCTTCTACCAGAATGGATAGATGAAAATGTAAAAAAGCAGCAAAATTTTCCTTCTTTTTCTGTTGCTTTACGCCGTATCCATACGCCCATTAACCCCGATGATCTATCCTTAGAAAGTACAGCACGCAAACGTCTTGCCTATGATGAATTGCTCGCTTGTCAATTGGCACTAGGACTCGTGCGTTTGAAAACTAAATCTCTTGTTGGCACTTCTCGACCATCAACAGGCATTTATACTAAAAAATTGCTCAATATCCTCCCCTTTCAACTCACAACCGGACAAAAAAAAGCAGTAGAAGATATCGCAAATGATCTTGCTTCACCAGAACCGATGCTAAGACTACTTCAAGGTGATGTAGGCGCAGGAAAAACTGTTGTTGCATTGATGGCAATGGCACAAATTGCTGAAAATTCAGGACAATCAGCTTTAATGGCACCAACTGAAGTGCTTGCTAGGCAACATTTTGCCACCATCGCTCCTCTTGCCGAAAAGGTCGGATTACAAACAACGCTTTTAACAGGACGAGAAAAAGGGAAATTGCGGACAAACATCGTGAATGATATTTTGTCAGGTCAAGTTTCTATTGTCATCGGAACCCATGCTCTCATACAAAACAGTGTTACTTATAATAATCTCGCTTTAACCATTATCGATGAACAACACCGTTTTGGTGTCCATCAACGTATCGCTCTTACAGAAAAAGGCAATAAAGCTGATATGCTGGTTATGACCGCCACGCCCATTCCGCGCACACTTGTCTTAACAGCTTTTGGTGATATGGATGTCTCTAAAATTACCGAAAAACCAATGGGACGACAACCCATTACAACAGCAACGCTTTCTTTGAAACGTCTTCATGAGCTTATAGAGAGAATCGCAATTGCATTAGAAAAAGGAGAAAAGCTCTATTGGATTTGTCCTTTAGTAGAGGAATCGACAGCTCTTGATCTCACTTCAATTGAAAACCGCTTTGCATTTCTCCATGAGCGCTTTGGAGCACACGTTGGTATGATCCATGGAAAAATGTCTACAGCAGAAAAAGAAGCCGCTATGGCATCTTTTAAATGTGGAAATACACGTATTTTAGTTGCAACCACAGTCATTGAAGTGGGAGTAGATATTCCAGATGCTTCGATCATTATCATCGAACATGCGGAACATTTTGGCCTTTCACAATTGCACCAATTACGTGGACGTGTAGGACGAGGCGATAAAAAGTCTTCCTGCATTTTGCTCTATAAAGATCCACTGACTAAAACAGCAGCAACACGCCTTAATATTATCCGCAATACAGAAGATGGTTTTGAAATCGCTGAAGAAGATTGGCGCCTACGAGGCGAAGGAGAGCTTTTAGGTACAAAACAATCTGGAGTCCCTGAATTTCATATAGCAAACCTTGCAGTTCATAGCGATCTTTTGTCAATGGCAAGAAAAGATGCTCGTTTATTTTTACAACGCGATCCTCATCTTTCTTCTGAGCAAGGACAAGCTTTACGGTTGCTCCTTTATCTTTTCGGACACAACGATGCTGCACGCCTCTTACGAGCAGGATAACAAAGACCCTCTAATAAAAAACTTAAATATCTCTCTGTTCAAATATGGTTTTTTCTTAGAATTACCCATAAATGATCTACGCAGTCTCTTACCATCTTTATGCTTCATGAACGAATAACAAATCAACTGCATTAAAACAGTAGAAGCAATATTGTGTCTTTTTTACCATTATATTCACATAGCTGATCCATTTTTTGATAGGTAAGAAAATATTTTTCGTTTTATCGTAAAGGATTGAGAAAGAAAAAAACTGTCTACAGCATTCTCGTTCAACAGAGAAAATGAAAAAATAAGTTTCATTATAAATCAATTTCTTACACTTGATTATTCTCCAAAAGATTCAGAAATATACTGTTATTCAACCGTGACTGATTTTGCTAAATTACGGGGTTGATCAACATCTGTTCCTAATAAAACAGCCGTATGATAAGCGATTAACTGAACAGGGAGTGCATAAATAATAGGAGAAATAAATTCTGGAACATCTGGCAAAGTGATCGTTGATAAAGTCTTAAGACAAGCCACCTCTGCTCCTTTTTTATCGGTTATTAAAATAATACGACCATTACGCGCTACCACTTCTTGCATATTAGAAAAAGTTTTTTCAAACCACCGATCATAAGGTGCAACAACAATAACGGGTATTGTCTCATCCACCAGAGCAATTGGTCCATGCTTTAATTCACCTGCCGCATAACCTTCAGCATGAATATAAGAAAGCTCTTTCAGTTTAAGAGCTCCCTCCAAAGCAATCGGATAAGAAGTTCCACGTCCCAGATAAAGAACACTTTTTGCATTCACCAAATCACGACAAATACATTCAATTTTTCTCTCTAATTTTAAGACCTCATTTAAAATACGTGGAATTTCTGCCAACTGTTGAACCAGTTGCTTTTCTATTTGAGCCGAGAGATAGCCACGTTGTTTAGCCGCACTAAGAGCGAGTGAAGCAAGCGTTGCCAATTGACAGGTAAAAGCTTTTGTTGAAGCAACACCTATTTCCGGTCCGGCAAGTGTTGGGAGAATAAAATCAGCCTCCCTTGCCATTGTTGATTGCTCTACATTCACAATTGTTGCTGTTTTTACACCCCGCTCACGACAATAACGCAAAGAAGCCAATGTATCAGCTGTCTCACCAGATTGAGAAACAAACAGCGATAACACATCAGACGTTATAGGAGGTTCACGATAACGAAACTCCGAAGCAACATCATTATCAACACTTAAAGCGGCAAATTTCTCAAACCAATAGCGCGCAACTAAGGTTGAATAATATGCCGTTCCACAACTCGCAAAAAGAAGCCGATGAATATTTTTCCAATCAATCAAATTCTCAAGCGGTCGAACGACATAATTTCCAAGATCAAGATAATGTGCCAAATTATGAGAAATCACTTCAGGTTGTTCAAACATTTCCTTGTGCATAAAATGACGATGATTACCCTTAGAAATCAATAAAGCCCCTTCAAGTAATGTCGTCACAGGACGTTTTACCGGTTGGTTATTAGCATCATAAATTGTAACACCTTCCCGTGTGAGAACAGCCCAATCCCCATCTTCCATATAGCTAATATAATCAACGAATGGTGCCAAAGCAATGGCATCTGACCCCACAAAAAATTCATCTTTTCCATAACCAATTGCCAGAGGTGGACCAGAACAAGCCGCAATCATAAGGTTATCTTCACCTTCGAAAATAAGAGCAATAGCAAAAGCCCCCTGCAGCCTTTTCCAACTGGTACGTATGGCTTCTTGCGGAGAAAGACCATCTTTTAATGCACGCGTTATTAAATGTGCAATAACTTCCGTATCCGTCTCTGTTTCAAAGATACAACCATCCTCTATGAGTTCCTTTTGCAGTTCTACAAAATTTTCAATAATACCATTATGAACAATCGCAAGCTTTTCAGTCACATGGGGATGCGCATTGCGTTCAACAGCAATTCCATGCGTAGCCCAACGGGTATGACCAATCCCTAAACTTCCCTCCAGAGGTGTTTTTTTTAATTTTTCTTCTAAATGAACAAGCTTCCCCTCAGCACGTACACGATAAAGATGCCCATTATGGACCGTTGCCACCCCAGATGAATCATACCCTCTATATTCAAGACGTTTTAACCCCTCAACCAAAGAGGACGTAACACACCTCTTTCCAAGAACTCCAATAATTCCACACATTAAAAAGCTCCAACCCACATCTTAAGATTCAAATTTTACAAAACAATCCAACAGCCTTTATTTAAAACTATAAATAATAAAAATAATTCAAACATGGAATACGGCAATCTTTAAGAATAAATCTTCCATCCATCGTTAGATTAACACGAAACAAAAGAATAAGCTGAAAATAATCATTTTTTCTGTTTGTTTTCTAACAAACGCTCTCGAAATTTTATCGCATAGCCCTCTTTTATAACCTGTCGTGCACGCCCAAAAGCCATACTGTTCATAGGAATATTTTCAGTAATAACACTTCCTGAAGCAACATAAGAGCCATCCCCTATTACCAATGGGGAAACAAGTGCCGTATTAGACCCAACAAAAGCATGATCACCAATCATGGTTTTATATTTGTTAAATCCATCATAATTGCAAGTAATCGTACCGGCTCCAATATTGGTATGTGCACCAATTTCGGCATCACCAATATAACTTAAATGATTGATTTTAGAAGATTCTCCTACCTTAGCTTGTTTGACTTCACAAAAATTTCCAATCTTTACGGACTTAGCCAACTCTGTTCCAGGACGCAAACGTGCATAGGGACCAATCTGTGCATCTCTACCAACCACAGCACCTTCGAGATAACTAAATGCATGAATAACCGCACCAGATTGTACTTTTACGTTTAACCCAAAATAAACATTTGGTTCTATCACCACCCCTGGTTCAATTTCTGTATCATAAGAAAAATAGAGTGTTTCTGGCTTTAAGAGTGTAACACCCGATAACATTAAATCGCGCGCTTTACGTTTTTGCCACAAAGAATCAGCCTCAGAAAGCTCAAGACCGTTGTTAATTCCTACAATATCTTCAAAAGGAACTTCAACAACACGCACATCTAATCCTTCGCGTGTTGCAAGAGAAGCAATATCTGTTAAGTAATATTCTTTTTTCACATTATTATTACCAACTTTCTCTAAAAGAGAAAGTGCATGTTTTCCACGCATAGCGAGTATTCCACCATTACAAAAAGAAATCTTTTTTTCTTCATCGCTAGCGTCTTTTTCTTCTACAATTGCAATCAATTGACCATTTTTCTCGAGAAGACGCCCATAACCTGTTGGATGTTTGGTATGAAAACCTGCAAAAACAACATCTGCTCCATCAGCAAGCTGTGCACGCATTTGGTGCAATGAATCTTGCTGAATGAGAGGAGTATCCCCAAAAACAATGAGCACATCATCCACCTCCTTTTGCAAAGCTAAACGAGCAGACAAAACAGCATGGGCAGTTCCTAAACGCTCTTTTTGTTCAAAAATCATTACATCTTTTACAAATGACTGAACAACGTGCATAACCTCCTTAGCACCATATCCCACAACAACCGCTAATTGTGAAGAGCCTGCCAATTCTATTTGTTTTAGAACATGGCATATAAGAGGCAATCCAGCAATTTTATGAAGTACCTTAGGCAGAGACGATTTCATGCGCGTCCCCTCACCTGCGGCAAGAACAATAGAAAGACAACTTCTAACCATAAAACACATAAGACTAACGAGAAAATCCAAAAAAATTCATAATACTGTGCCAACGAATATCTTCAATATAATTCAACGAAGGATAATGTTCTAAAAGCCAAAATGAAAGATCCTGCATAGAACCTGTTAAAAACAAAATCCCTGTAAGAATAAGAAAAACACCAATGATTTTTTCAACTTTTCCTAAATGAATACGAAAAGCTCCTAAAAATCGCATAAAACTGCTCGAAAATAAAGCTGCTAACATAAAAGGAATAGCAAGACCTAATGCATAAACCGCTAAGAGAACAGCTCCCTCTCCCACAGTTTCTTTTGTTCCAGCAAGCGTTATAATAGGACCTAAAATAGGGCCAATACACGGTGTCCAACCAAAGGCAAAAGCTAAACCGATAATATACGCGCCTAAAGGACCAGCAGGTGTTTTTTTGGTCTGAAAACGCGCCTCACGAAATAAAAAAGCGATCTTGAAAATCCCCCAAAAATTTAAACCAAAAATAATAATGACAATTCCAGCAGCAAGGGCAAACCAATCACGATAATAACCGGTGAATTTCCCAATTGTACTAGCACTGGCACCTAAAGCAACAAAAACAGTCGTAAACCCAAGAACAAAAGCAATAACAGAAGATAATAAAGCCCACCGGATAAAGACTTTCTCATCAGGCTTTTCTGAACGAAAATCATCAATACCAACCCCTGCCATATAGCACAAATAAGGAGGAACTAATGGCAAAACGCATGGTGACAAAAAAGAGAGTGCCCCAGCAAAAAACACACCAACTGTTGAAATTTCAATCAAAATTCATACCCCGTCTTTCATCATAGTTTACCCCCATGAACAACGATCAATCCACATCTTCATCAATTTGTTGCATATTTTCTTCATTCGCCACCACACTTATATCTTCATCATGACCAGAAACGACTGAAAAAACTTTTTGATAGATTTTATCTTTATTTTTAGCAATTGCAATATACTCTCCCTCCGCTAATACGAGTGAAACATACGCACCAACTGTTTCATAAACGATATCACCAGAATCATTGGCAAGAGACCAACTTGTATCTGCAAGCGCTTCCCCTCCTTCTTGTCGCACCAACTTTAAGACAATCTGAGCGGACTGATGTTCAAGAGTAACTTCTGTTATTTTACCCGCATCCACTTGAATATCGGAACGAGCCGTCGCATTAATAGAACCATAATGGGAAGCAACATGGTAGCGGCCAGCTTTTAAACGCACAACTGATTGGGGTTTAACATTTGATATAATCACTCCCGTATCATCATTTTCTTTTTCATCCTCATAAATGGTAAAACGGAGTTCCTTTTCATTCATTACGCCATTGAGCAGTGTTGCATTTAAAATGACACCACCAGCCTCAAGATTAAAGTTTTTTACAAGACTCTGCCCATTTTCTAAACGAATATGGCGCACAGCACTCATATGACCAAATGAGACATGAACAAGATAATTTCCTGGTTCGAGATCAAAACGTGCACTTCCCCCCTTATAGGTTGCCACTAATGGTAATTTATTATCAATCCCTAGAATAGGGGCATAAACCCGCCAGACAAGCCCTTTTTCAATATCCGGATGACTATTTGTTAATCGAGCATTCAAAATGAGTTGTGTTTGAGATGCTAAGTTTTCGTTCTCCTGCTCTTGAGTCTTTACAATAAAACTCCTTGATTGTCTCTGCTGCTGATCTTGTCCTTCTCCTGCTTCAGAAAAAGCACAGTGGCTCCAAGTCAATAAAGCAAGCACCACGCACAACCATACACATCGGTGCACTATTTTTATAAGAATACCCATTTTTGCATTGTTGACCAACATGATCTTTTTTTCAAGAAACAATATCACACAGCCATCATTTTAAATTGAGAAACTTACACCACAACCACACGATGAAACAGCATTGGGATTGTGGATTTGAAAAGACTGCCCCATAAGATCATCAAAAAAATCAATCTCAGCTCCTTCCATAAAAGGAAGTGATAGTAAATCAATAAACACAACTGCCCCGTCTTTTTTGAGGACGAGGTCATCTTCACACATTTCAGAAACCAAGTCATATTTATAAGAAAAACCAGAACACCCACCACCTTCAACAGAAATACGTAATGCTATTTTATCGGGTTCACGCAAAAGTATCTGTGCAATTTTTTTGGCAGCAACATCTGAAATTTTCACATTCATTTTATATATCCTTGCATTAAACCATCAAGAAAGAGTATCCCATACTCAAAGAGCAGTTTATTTGTCATAAAACACTCTCAATTTTAAGATGATAATGGGCAACTTGCAATGGATATAGGCAATATCAACTTTAATTACCAATCTCGAGCAGTGTACAGTGCTCATCCGCAAACAAGCCGTGGTCGATTATACCATGAAACGATGAGTACCACACGCTCACCTTTTCAACGAGATAGAGATCGTATTATCCATTCTAATGCATTTCGACGTCTTAAACATAAAACGCAAGTATTTATTGCTGACGAAAGCGATCATTATCGTACTCGCCTAACCCATTCCATAGAGGTCTCTCAAATTGCAAGAACATTAGCCCGTGCCCTGTGTCTTGATGAAGACCTTGCCGAAGCCATTGCCCTTGTTCACGACTTTGGACACACGCCCTTTGGCCATGCTGGAGAAGATGCACTTAATGAAGCCATGGTACATTATGGCGGCTTTGATCATAATGCACAAGCATTACGCATTGTCACAAAACTAGAACAGCGCTATGCAAATTTTGATGGACTTAACCTTACATGGGAAACCCTCGAAGGACTTGTAAAGCATAATGGTCCCCTTTTAGGTCCTCACGCGAAGAATAAGGAAGTTCCTATCGATATTTTACAATACAATGCAGAGCAAGACCTTGCACTCGATTGTTTTGCAGGACTAGAAGCGCAATGTGCTGCTATTGCAGATGATATCGCATACAATGCGCATGATATTGATGATGGTCTACGTTCGCAATTTTTAACACTCGATCAATTTGAACATGTTTCACTAACAGCAGCAATATTAAAAGATATAACAGATGAGCATCCCCACCTCGACCAAACGCGTCGCGGTTACACACTTGTACGAAGACAAATAACAACCATGGTTGAAGATGTTATCAAACAGTCACAAAAAAATTTAGCACGCATCAAACCAACAAGCATAAACGATATTCACCAAGCAAAACAAACTATTGTCACCTTTTCACCGACAATGACCGTTTATGAAAAAGAACTAAAAAACTTTTTATTTAAAAATCTTTACTACCATGAACAAGTTCTTAGTCGTCGCAATGCAGCAAAATGCATTGTACAAAAATTATTCAATTGTTATTATGAAAATCCAAATACAATGCCTGAAAGTTGGCAGAGCAAAACAGTGCACTTAAAAAATCAAGAGTTAGCACGTTTGATTGCTGACTTTCTTTCAGGCATGACGGATCACTACGCTCTACGTGAATATCAGCGTTTATTTGACCATACAGATAATTTCGTTTAATGGCTTTTGGCATCATCATGGAAGCTAAATATGAATATCTTTAAAAACTTCGAAAAAAAAATTAAGAGATCAATTGAATTATCTGATATAAAAGGAAAAAATGGAGAAGCTCCAGATTTATCAAAAATCACTGTTGATCCTCCGCGTGATTCCTCTCATGGTCATTTATCAACCAATGCTGCTATGGTGCTTGCAAAATCTATTGGAATCAATCCACGTGCACTTGCAGATAAAATCATAGAACTTCTTAAAAATGATTCCTCTATCGAAAATATAGATGTTGCCGGTCCTGGTTTTATAAACATAAAGCTTACAAAATTATTTTGGCAAGATGCTATAAAATCCATGCTTGAATTAGGCTCTTCTTATGGTCGTATTCCAATGGGACAAGGAAAATGCGTCAATGTTGAATATGTCTCAGCAAATCCCACGGGACCAATGCATGTAGGACACTGCCGCGGAGCGGTTGTTGGGGATGTTCTCTCCAATTTGCTACAATTTACGGGCTATAACATTACAAAAGAATACTATATCAATGATGCGGGTCAACAAATCGAAGTCCTCGCCCATTCTGTACTATTGCGCTATCGTGAGGCTCTTGGGCAAGAAATTAATGAAATTCCAGAAGGACTCTATCCTGGAGAATACTTGATACCATTGGGTCAATCGCTTGCTCAAGAGTTTGGTGACCAACTCCTCACGATGGATAAAGATGAAGTCTTATCTCTTGTGAAAGAACGTGCAATTCATGCAATGATGTCCATGATTCGCGAAGATTTGGCTGCTCTTAATATTTATCATGATATCTTTTTCTCTGAGCGAATGCTTTATGCAGATAATGCACGCGCCATTCGTAACACCATCAACGACCTCACTTTAAATGGTTATATCTACAAAGGAAAACTCCCCCCTCCCAAAGGACAAAATACAGAAGACTGGGAACCAAGCGAACAAACTTTGTTCCGTTCAACAAACGTCGGTGATGACCAAGACCGTGTTTTAGTCAAATCTGACGGTTCTTACACTTATTTTGCTGCTGATGTTGCTTATTTTCGGGATAAATTTAATCGTCATTTTGATGAAATGATTTATATTCTAGGCGCAGACCATGCTGGCTATGTAAAGCGGCTAGAGGCAATGGCAAAAGCAATTTCTGGGGATAAAGCTAAATTAAGTGTCTTCTTGTGTCAATTGGTAAAACTTTTTCGCAACGGTCATCCTGTACGCATGTCAAAAAGAGCAGGATCTTTCGTCACTCTACGGGATGTTGTCGAAGAGGTTGGGCGTGATCCTGTGCGTTTTATGATGCTATACCGTAAGTGTGAAGCACCTCTTGATTTTGATTTTGCAAAAGTAACAGAACAATCAAAAGATAACCCCATCTTTTACGTACAATATGCAAGTGCACGTTGTCACTCAGTCTTTCGTCAAGCACAAGAAGTGCTTCATATTAAAAGCTTTTCAAATGATACATTGATTGCCCATCTTCATCGATTAACAGATGACCATGAAATATTGTTAATACGCAAACTTTCTGAATATCCACGTATCATTGAACAGGCCGTAATTCATAAAGAACCGCATCGATTAGCGTTTTATCTTTATGACCTTGCCTCCAGCTTTCACACCCATTGGAATAAAGGGAGTGAAAATCTCAATTTACGCTTTATTCAACCTGATGATAAAGAGTTATCCTTTGCAAGATTAGGATTGATACAAGCTGTTATCAATATTTTATCATCAGGGCTTACCATCATAGGAGTCGAAGCACCGATAGAAATGCGTTGAAAAAGTTCTATAAATACATACAATAGGTACTCTATTGATAAACTTTTTCATGTATCCTTGCATGAGAGGGGGAAAATTTATAATTTTAATATAACAAATCAAAATCAACCATTGATTGCACGTAAGTGCAAACCATCATGTGAGAAAAGCTATGAGCGATAACGATCGCAAAAATCTACACGAAACAAAACACGATCATGAACACCATGATCCTTTAGAAAGGCTTACGCGCATTTTTAATCCGCACAAACAAAACGGAAACCAAAATGAGCAATCTTCTTTAAAAACAGATCGATCAACATCTCACCCCGAAACATCATCCCATGATGATGATTTTGATTTGTCCTTTCTAGAAGAGGAACTTGAAAATAATTTAGCACATGACTTACCTTTTGATAATCAAAAAAAACAATGGGACTTGCATGCAACCAGCAACGCAACAGCCTCAGATATTGCACAAGCTGCTTCTTTCAACCATTCAAAACAAAATAATTTATCTGAAGAGGAATATTCTTCACCTAGCAGTCATGATGAAGAACAAATTTTAGATGCGCTTTCTCCATTACCAATCCCAAGAAATCAATCACCTCAACAAAAAACAACAGCAACCAGCGCTGATCCTTTTCTTGAAAAAAGTAATCTTATGTCACAATCAGAATCAGAAAATTTCTTTTTTGATAAATCTGAAAAGCACGAAAATAAGAGAGAGATGCCAGAAGATGTTGAACAAACCAATCGTTTTTCACAAATAAATTCACAACAAACTGAGACTACGAATATACAAAAAACTTATGAGGACAATCAAAACCTCTATGACACTCCTATAAACTATCCCTATAAAATTTCAGCTGATCAAGAAAATTGGATTAAAAAAGATTATCCTGATGTCTCCTCTTCTACAGAGGAAAATGAGTTTTTCTCATCTTCTAATCTTGTGTCAGAAAGACAAAACACTGCAAGAAATCAAACAACAAGTACCTTCTCCTCACCTTTAGATTCTCCACCAGTTGATAGACAATCTTATTTAAAGGGGGCTTCACAAGAAGATCATACAACCAATTATCCCCATTTTTTTGCAGCCCCCCCCTCACAACAAGAAACTTATGGCGAAAAAGTTCCGATATATGATGAGGCTCGAGCCCAATACATCAATAACGCCGAAGATGCCTCTAACCCAAATAGAGAAATTTCATATAATGAAAATAATTTAGATGAGTTTCTTTCCTCATCCCCCTCTTTAAATACAAAACAAACGGATGGCTTTTTTGCCTATAACTATACGCACAGAGATACTCCCCCTCCCAATGTTGATACTTATAAATTTTCAGAGGAAATCGTAGAAAAAACTGGTCCTATTATGGTTCCAGAAATCCCGTATGAAGCGCCAGAATATGATGTGCCAACTAGTGGTGGTTTAGAAGAAGAATTTGCTGATGTACTTAATGTAGGAAATGTCCCAACGGATAATTTTTCTCAAAAACAACAGAAAAATGAGGTTTTTAGTGAAGTTTTTCATCAGTCTATGCAAAATTCAAAAGAAGGTGTTTATATAAACTCTAAAGAACAAAATTCCGACTATTTTTCTTCTGCCAATATGGAATATAATTTTCCCCCTTTTAGCGAGAATTCATCATATACAAGCTCAGATGAGGTTCCCACGCATCCACCAGCTCCTCCTCCCTTAAAAAGTTTTATTTTTAGTAAAACTTTCGTTAAAGGTTTTTTTATACTTATTTTAATAGGACTTGGGTTTGCTGGTTATTCTCATTTTTTTATGCCATCACAAAAAAATGAAGAAACGGTCATTATCCACGCTGATAATACGCCTTTTAAATTCAAACCAGAAACAACTGAAACGAAAAATGATGTTGCACATAATTTAGATATCTATAAACAAACAACTGAACAAAATGAGAAACAAGAAAATACACAACAATTTCTTATTGATAACTCTGAACAACCTGAAAATTTAAAAGAATTAAACCCTGAAGAATCTTCAAACGTTTCCTCATCGTCTTTAAATGAATCTGATGTTGAAGATGCAGTCACAGAAGCCATAAACCATACTATTCCAATGCGAGAAGTACAAACTGTTATTGTCAATCAAGATGGTACAGTTACACTAGCCCCCGCGCATCAAACAAACAGCAAAACTGCTGCTCAATCTGAAGAAAGCATTGATCAAACTTCTAATGAACTTCAAGATTCGTCCCTTGTTTCGTCGCATGATTCTGATATAAACGACCAAGAAAAAGATCATGATCTCAAAAATAATATTGATAAAATAATCGCAGAAAATAATTCTAGCTCAAATATTGAAGAAAAATTTATCCCTATCCCTTCTCATGCAGAAAGAAATACACAAGTTGAAACACCAGCCGCGTCTCGCCCCATATCACGAAACAGAGTCGCAGCACAAAATTCAGAAAGTTATTACGTACAACTTGCATCTCAACCAACGTATGAGCTCGCTAGAAATTCTTTAAAAAATATGAAATCTAAATTTGGATTGCTTATCGGTACCCGTTCTTTAAATATTCAATCCGCTTTTATACCAGGAAAAGGCACTTATTACCGTGTTCGGATTCAAACACAAGACCGTAATGAAGCCATAATCCTTTGTGAAACCATTAAAAGTTCTGGAGGAAGTTGCTTCATCACGCGCTAAATAAATAATGCAACGGTTATTAAAACCGTTGCATTATTTATTTCCATACCATTTAATTACTTATCAAAAACTTCAGAAATTAAAATCGTCTAATCTTTTTTATGTCTTTGCGCTGACTTTATTCTTTAGTCTACGTCGATTTTCGTCCTATCTAAAAGATTATATTTATAAAAAATCACTCCGTACCCTTATAAGTATAAGGTACAGAAGGAAGCGAATTTAAATCTTTTTTGGGCGTTGTTACGCTTTGGCTTGTTTCTGGAGTATTATAACGCGAACTATGTTCAGGAGATTTTGCAAAAAAAGATCCTAAAAAACCAAAAACAAACCAGAGAATAACGACCGCAAGAAGAATAGCAAAAATACCCTTAGCAATTGAAACACGTTGTTCACTATCTCTTCTTTCTGCTGCCATACGTTCTTCATATGTGTAATAATTTTTATCAATCATAGTAGATTCCTTTTCTCAATTCCCTTACCTTTTAATTTCTAGAAAATATGCATATATGAAATTATTCAGATACTTATTGTGAGAAAACGATAATTATAGAAAAAAGTTCCAGCTTACTTCATAAAGTTGAGAAAAAGAGGCGAGAGTAGAATTAAAATACCTACCATACCTTTGAATTCTATAATAAACTCCTTTATGTTCTATAATAAAACATTGACACAAAGGTTTTGTTAATAATAGAGTTATAATCAAAATATTTCATTATTTTTATTAATAAAAATGAAACATACTCAAAAGGTTTTTTATGAAATCTCCTATATCGTCGCTTCCCTTTAAAATAGAAAAACACCCATCTCCTCTGTCAGAAGAAAAATGTGAAGAAATTTTAAAAAGTCCCGGTTTTGGTCAATTTTTTACAGACTACATGTGTACTATTCAATGGACTGAAGACAAAGGCTGGCATAATGCCATCATTTCTCAATACAAAGCTTTAGAAATTAACCCTGCAAGTACCGTTTTACATTACGGACAGGAAATTTTTGAGGGTTTAAAAGCATATCGCGCAAAAGATGGACGCATCTTGCTCTTCCGTCCTGATGCCAATGCACAACGCTTTATAGAATCAGCGAGGCGTTTAGCTATGCCAGAATTGCCAAAAGATATTTTTCTGGATGCCGTTCATCAATTAGTAAAGATTGATCAAAAATGGGTTTCTGATCAGCCCAACGCTAGCCTCTATATCCGTCCATTTATGTTTGGCAATGAAAACTTTTTGGGAGTCCGCCCTTCTCAAGAATATCTTTTTTGTGTCATAGCCTCTCCAGTTGAATCCTATTTCAAAGGAGAAGAAAAATCTGTCAGCGTCTGGATTGAAACAGATTATAGTCGTGCCGGTCCAAGAGGAACAGGAGCTGCCAAATGTGGTGGAAACTATGCAGCAAGCTTACTTGCACAAAAAACTGCAACTGAAAATAATTGTAGCCAAGTACTTTTCCTTGATATGATTGAACATAAATGGATTGAAGAACTTGGTGGTATGAATGTCTGCTTTATTATGGACAATAATACACTTGTAACCCCCCCACTTAATGGAACTATCCTTCCAGGGATAACCCGTGATTCAATCTTAAGGTTAGCGCAACAAATGGAATTAAAAATAGAAGAGCGTCCTTATTCTTTTGCAGCGCTTCAAGAAGATGCAAAGAGTGGACACCTTAAAGAAGTTTTTGCTTGTGGTACAGCTGCCGTTGTCACATCAATTGGTCGTTTTAGGTATAAAGGGGGAGAATTTATTATTGGAAATGAAACAGTTGGAGAAGTTACAAAGCAGCTTCGTACACAATTGGTTGGCATTCAAAAAGGGAACATAGAAGATAAAAATGGCTGGGTACATTCTGTCCAGCTCTCATAATAATAAGGTATTCTCATATCTATAAACGCTTCCATGAAAGTAGATTCATGGAAGCGTATTTCCTAGAAAAACTCCCTCTATTTTTAGTGACAAAAAAAGAAAGCATTAATCAAATTTCGAATGATTTCTATGCTTTGCTTTAATATTACGGACTGTACCCGTATGGGAGCGCATTACGAGAGTTTCCGTTTGAATGTAACGAGATGTAAATTTAACACCAGAAAGCATATTGCCATCTGTCACCCCTGTTGCTGAAAACAAAACATCACCCTTTGCCATTTCTTCCATTGTATAAACCTTATTGGGATCACTAATCCCCATTTTAGCTGCACGAGCAATTTTCTCTTCTGTATCAAGCAGCAAACGACCTTGCATCTGTCCTCCAATGCAGCGCAAAGCAGCAGAAGCTAAGACACCTTCAGGTGCTCCACCAATCCCCATATAGATATCAATACCTGTTTCTTCTGGATCAGTTGTATCAATAACAGCAGCCACATCTCCATCCCCAATCAAGCGAATCGACGCCCCTGTCGCTCGTACTTCATTAACCAATTTTTCATGACGAGGTCTATCCATAATACAAACAACAATCTGATTAACAGTCACTCCTTTAGCCTTCGCAAGAGCATGTATATTATCGGTAGGACAAGCATCTATATCGACTACTCCCTTTGGATAACCAGGACCAATAGCAATTTTGTTCATATAAACATCAGGGGCATAAAGGAGATTACCCTTTTCAGCAATTGCAACTACTGCCAAAGAATTGGCAATATTTTTAGCACAAAGTGTTGTTCCCTCTAGTGGATCAAGTGCAATATCGATCGCCAATCCACTTTGAAGACCTACTTTTTCTCCAATATAAAGCATAGGCGCTTCATCCCGCTCACCTTCGCCAATCACCACTGTACCATCAATAGGCAATCGATTAAGTTCCTGCCGCATTGCATCTACAGCAGCTTGATCCGCTGCCTTTTCATCGCCACGTCCGCGCCAGCGTGCAGCAGCAACAGCAGCACGTTCAGTAACACGTACCAATTCAAGCGTCAAAATACGATCAAGTCCATTTAAAATCTTCTGAGTTGTGGGCATATGAAAAAATCCTACCGAATGAATACCAGAAAAAATATGAGTCCTTATTAAATACTAAGAATAAAGTTTTTTGGCAAAAATGAAAATTTTCCACAAGAGATAAAGGAACCCAAGCGTGACTTTTGTCATTATCAAGATAAGTTATCAATTCTCTGCCATAGGTTCAATACGAATAAATTGAGATTTTGCAACAAGATGTCCATCTTTTTCAATTTCTGCAAGTGCCTGTCGTACATTCACCTCTGTTGTTTCATGCGTAATTAAAATAATTGTTTTTTCAATTTGATCTTCTACAAAAGATCTTTGAACAATCGACTCCAATGAGATGTGATTATCAGCCATATGCCTTGCGACCGCGGCAAAAACACCAGTACGATCATGAACATTTAAACGAATAAAATAACCACCTGCATGATGCGAAATACGTGCTTTTTTATGAGGAGCAAGTTCTAATGCTGGGCGTCTTAAAACAGGTGCATACTGAAAACCAGAACGCGCTTTTGCTATATCAGCCAAATCACCAATAACGGCTGATGCTGTTGCCTTTCCTCCGGCGCCAGGACCAGAAAACAGTAATTCACCTAATAAATCACTTTGAATAGAAAGAGCATTGGTTACACCATTTATCTGTGCAATCATTGAGGATGTTGGTACCATTGTTGGATGAACGCGTTGCTCTATTCCAGAATCCGTTTTTAATGCAACCCCTAAAAGCTTAATCCGATACCCCAATTCATCAGCTGCTCGAATATCAATTTGCGAAATATTATGAATTCCTTCAACATAAACATCATCTAACGAAACAGCAGTCCCAAATGCCAAGCTTGTCAACAAAGCTAATTTATGAGCAGTATCATTTCCCTCAATATCAAAACTTGGATCTGCTTCAGCATACCCAAGTCTCTGTGCATCTGCTAAACAATCTTTAAATGAAAGACCTTCCGTAAACATACGTGTTAATATATAATTACAGGTTCCATTGAGAATACCATAAATTCGCGATATGCGATTACTAACAAGTGATTCTCTCATCGCTTTGATAACAGGAATTCCCCCTGCAACAGCTGCTTCAAAATGAAGAAAAACACCCTTTTTTTCTGCAATTATAGCGAGCTCTACTCCATGTCGAGCAAGAAGAGCTTTATTGGCTGTTACAACATGATGTCCCGCCTCAAGCGCTCTCTTAACAGCGGTATACACCACATCCAATTCACCACCAATTAACTCTACAAAAACATCAATCTCATCAGAAGCAGCCAACTCCACAGGTGAATCAAACCATTTTATACCACTAAGATCAATTTCACGATTGCGACCTTTATCACGCGCACTAACAGCAACAACTTTGATGAATCGTCCACATTGACAAGCTAAACTATTCGCTTTTTCACATAGAGTTCGAACAACTGAAGTACCAACTGTACCAAGTCCCGCAACACCAACTTTTAAAGCTTCTGCCATTATTAACCACTGATCCCTATCTTCATTGAAAAATCGTTTAAATGATGTGCCAATCAACACAAAAAGTACTTATGTTCATAAGAACAAAAGAAATACCCTGCTCTATTCATTCATTTTCTCTAATAGAATTATCCCCGCTTGTTCAATCAACATTCCTAAAAATATAATATTTATTGTCTTCAAAGCTTTCAGAATCTTTATAAAATATCTAATTCAGAATGAAAATCTGTAAAACTTATAAATACAAGTTTCCATAAAGAAAAGTTCTAAAAATAATCAATAACAAGTTAAAGAATATTGAAGACTTGGTAAGAAATAATAAAAAAATCTCTTCTAAATCAACAAGTATGGAACAAAAAACATTCTTTCATATGATAAATTAAGGGAATGGACAAAATAAAGTAGATCAGTAAATGATAACACATTCCTTCCTACCATTCCATAGCTTTAACTATAAATCTTTAATGCAAAAATCTTAACGCACTCATATATCAAAATAGAACCTTACATTAAAGTAAAAAACAAGACTTGATATGTGTACATCATAATTCTGAAATATTATAAATATGGAGAATAAATTTGCAAAATTCGAATATTTTATCTCAACTTATTACCACCTCTTTTTATTACCACCTCTTTGCAAAACTAGCGAATTGAAATGACAAAAAACTCAATTTACCGTTTATCCACGCTAATTCATTTTCAAATCAAGAACTTCTCAATATGTGAAAGAACAAATGAATGGTTTTTAATTTTAAAAATTTTACAGTCATGTAAAAGTAAATATAAGAAAATTATTTTTTAATATATTCTGTAAAAATTGCTTTAATATTTTTATTGTAAAGAATCTTTTTATATTTTGTTAAACTGAAAGGAATCTGTGGCTTGTTCCTCAAAAAAACTTTTGTATGATTGGTATTATTTGTTAATTTGGTAATAAATATTGTCTTGCCACTTCATAAATTATACAGTTTTTGCTTTATGATAAGCTCAAATGAGAAGTCTTTCTGTATAAAGGCTCTTTCAAGCAAGTTAAATAATATTCTCATGTGGTGAGCAAAGATAACAAACAATAAAATATGCAAAAAATAAATACATTAAAAATGCTGCTTTTGATCATTTTTGCCTACTCCTCAAACTGAAAATATCATTCCCTGAGATGATACCCACATCAAAATTTTCTATCAATCATGATAACTTTATATTTTTTCTACAAAAAATCTTAGAAAATAAAATGATCCAAACAGGAATCGCTCAAAAATTATTCAATAAAACACACTTTTTTCAAAAAAAATGACACAGAGGGCTTGCGAAGTAAAAAGATCCTCTCTATAAGCCTCATCATTGGTTTGCGCCCATCGTCTAGCGGTTAGGACATCGCCCTTTCACGGCGGAAACAGGGGTTCGATTCCCCTTGGGCGTACCATGTTTCTTTTTTCTATGTGTAATATATTCATTTTATTTGTTTTTTTTAAAATGAGGGATGCATAAATAAAAATGAGGGAATAAGATTTTAAAAGGAATCTCTTCGTAAAAAGGATACAAGAATCATTAGGTGATTAATTTCTTTGTTGCATTTCGAGGATAGTGCTTTACTGCACACAGTTAATAACAATAAGAATCGATAAAACATAAGAATTAGAAGATTCTAGCTCGCGATACGGTAATTTATAAGTCATATTTTTGCGTCTGTTGTTAATTTTTAAATTAAAACCAGCCGCATTATTTATACGTTTTTTCCAACCTTCAAAATTGAAGTTTCTCCCAAACGCATTTTATATGAAGCATTTCTAATTACAGTGCCTTTGTTATCACATTAAACTTTTTATAAACAAACAGACCATAAGTTTAGAATTGAAATAGCAATATAAAAATAGTTTCTTATTCACCTAACACAACAAATCAAGAAACTATAATTCAGAATACGATCAACTTATTAAATGGAATCTCTGATAATAAAGATGCATAATCCCTGTCCCCCGGTGATCTAACTACCTTATCTATTAAACAGATTCTTCATCAATCATAGAATAATTATAGATTTGCAAACACATCACTTCTTTTCAAAAATTAAACCCTCCAACAAAATTTTACACTCTATTGATATATATTCTAAAAGCTCATATTTGAAAGCTTTTTTCCCTTGTTTTTACTTTTCATTATAAACTTGAAAGTGTTATACAAGTAGTATCGCTTAAAAGAAAAAGGATTTCTAATGGTAAAGATCAAAGTAGAAAACCCCGTTGTTGAACTTGATGGGGATGAGATGACCCGCATCATCTGGAAATATATCAAAGATAAATTAATCCATCCCTACCTCGACATTGATCTAAAATATTATGATCTTTCCGTCGTAAATCGTGATGCAACCAATGATCAGGTAACTATCGATTCTGCCAATGCTATCAAAAAATATGGGGTTGGTATAAAATGCGCAACCATCACACCTGATGAGGCACGCGTTAAAGAATTTAACCTAAAAAAAATGTGGAAATCACCTAATGGCACAATCCGCAATATTTTAGGAGGAGTCATTTTTCGCGAACCCATTATCTGTAAAAATGTCCCTCGCCTTGTTCCTAACTGGACAAAGCCAATTATTATCGGACGTCACGCTTTCGGTGATCAATACAAGGCAACAGATTTTAAATTTCCAGGAAAAGGGAAATTAAGTATTAAATTTGTCGGTGATGATAATCAAATTATTGAACATGATGTTTTTGATGCTCCAAGCGCAGGGGTTGCCATGGCTATGTATAACCTTGATGAGTCAATTCGTGATTTTGCCCGCGCATCCTTTAATTATGGACTACAACGGAATGTTCCAGTTTATCTTTCAACAAAAAATACCATTCTAAAAACTTACGATGGTCGTTTTAAAGATATCTTTCAAGAAATATTCGATATAGAATTTAAAACTGAATTTGAAAACCGTAAATTATATTACGAACACCGTCTTATTGATGATATGGTTGCTTCTGCATTAAAGTGGTCAGGTGGATACGTATGGGCATGTAAAAACTATGATGGTGATGTCCAATCTGATATTGTTGCCCAAGGCTTTGGTTCTCTGGGTCTCATGACTTCTGTTCTCATGACACCTGACGGCAAAATTGTTGAAGCAGAGGCAGCACACGGCACTGTAACACGCCATTATCGTCAGCATCAAAAGAATGAAGAAACATCAACGAACTCTATTGCATCTATTTTTGCATGGACGCGTGGACTAGCGCACCGTGCTAAACTAGATAACAATGAGAAGTTAAAAAACTTTTCCACGACATTGGAAGAAGTTTGTATTAAAACCGTCGAAGAAGGTTTTATGACTAAAGATCTCGCACTTTTGATTGGGCCTAAACAAAAGTGGCTTTCTACAACAGGTTTCCTCGATAAAATTGATGAGAATCTCAAAAAAGCAATGGGCAATTAAGTTATTACTTAAATTAAAATTCAAAGCTCTAAACAGAGCTTTGAATTTCTCTTGGCAAATTCAAAGAAGTACCTTATAAGTAAAAAGAGGATAAATTTTTATTAAATAGCAAAAAACAGTGAAAAAACAGGGCTGGTCTGCGCTTTTATTGGGTAAAAATGGTCTTTGCTTTTTAACGTTTACAGGTGGAGTTGTGTTACACGCCACCAACGTTTATATTGTTATTACTATTTTACCCTCTCTTATGAATCATATTGGCAGTGAAATATATTATTCTTGGGTAGCTACTGTCTTTATTACAGCTTCACTCGTGGGTACTTCACTTGCAACAAAAATATTAGGGAAATTAGGTCCTCGCAATGCGTATGTTATTTCTGGACTTATCTTCACCCTAGGTACTTTTATGTGCAGCATTTCTTCATCTATGCCATTGTTTTTAATAGGACGCTTTATTCAAGGATTTGGAAGTGGTTCTTTGTTATCCCTATCCTATTCCATGGTACGGATTGTTTTCAGCCCATCTTTATGGTCACATGCATTAAGTATTATCTCTGGAATGTGGGGAATATCAACCTTGTTAGGACCAGCAATCGGGGGGCTTTCTGTATATTATGGCCTATGGCGAGCATCCTTTTTGGTCATTGGCGTATTAGCTATATTTTTCTCACTCATCGCCTTTAAATTTTTACCAAAAAAGAATGAAAACGATGTTCCAACACCCCCTCTTCCTCTTCTCCAGCTTTTCATACTCACCTTATTGATTTTTATTATTTCTGTTGGAGGGGCTATGGAGTCTACAATAGCAAAAATTTGCGGATTAGTTATCGGACTTAGTCTTCTCTTTGTTCTAGCAAAAATCGAATCATCTACCCCTCATCCTATGTTGCCCCGCAAATCCTTTTCTTTCTCTTCTGAAATCTTTTCTGTTTACGCATTGATACTTGTTATGACAACAGTCGTATACAGTATAGAACTTTATTTTCCACTTTTTCTTCAAGAGCTTCATGGGCAAGCTCCACTTATTGCTGGTTATATAGCAGCACTTATGAGCCTAGGGTGGACATGTGGAGCCATCTCAAGTGCTGGTGTCTCCACAAAAAAAATTCGCAACATCATTGTATACTCGCCCCTATTAAAACTGTTAGGCATAGTGATTCTTTTATGGCTCATCCCAACAGAAGTTTCCGCGCTTAAATATATTTTTATTATTTGCTTAGCACTGTTTTCTATTGGAATCAGTGCGGGCATAGCATGGCCACATTTGCTCACAAGGATCTTACAATGTGCAAATGATGAAGATGCTCTCCGTGCCAGTGAATCCCTTACCTCTGTACAACTATTTTCAGCGGCCTTAAGTGCAACTCTAGCAGGAGTCATCACCAATCTTGCTGGTCTCTTTAATCCTGGAGGAACAATAGGAATGATCTTAGCAGCAAAAACTCTTCTTATAGTGCTCATGGGTCTTTTATTTTGTCTTGCTATTCCATTAGCACTGCGCATTTCTTACTGCATATTAAAAAACCCAACAGGACATTCCAATAACTAAAAATAAATATAAAAATTCCTTCTTCATTTTAAAAATGAAAAATATTAAGCATGCTTTTCCATATACCATGAGACGCAAAAAACCATTAATCCACACAAAGTTAGAACACTTCCTAAAACAGCTGTATATTCATAATTATAACCCAATTTTAAAACTAATGCTCCAGATTCTGCACCAAGAGCGTTGGCAATATTAAAAGCAGACTGCATTAATGCTCCTGCCAAAATCTGTCCCTGTAGTGCAACATCCATAATTTTTGTTTGTATAGAAGGCATAGCAGCAAAAGAAGTTCCAACAAAAAAGCATCCTATTGCCGCTGTTAACGGAGCATAGGATAAAAAGAAAAAAACAAAAAAAACAAATACGCTCCAAAGCATAGACAAAAATATCATCGGCGAAATACCAATTTTAACGGCCAATTTAGGCCCCAAGAGATTTCCTACCACCATACCCAATCCAACTAACGGCATGATAAATGGTACCAACTCAAGTGAAACACCAGAAATATGCATTAACGTTGGCTTGATATAAGTAAAAACAGAAAATAATCCTGACGCTCCCACCGAAACCATCAACAAAAGAAGCCACACCTGCTTTTGCTTTAATGCACCCATTTCTTGCAAAGGATTCGTTTTTGGAAAAATTGAATCACAAGGAAAAAAATTCCAAATAAGCAAGCTACACAATAAAGCAATCATACCCACAAGGATAAAAGCAATCTGCCAACCAATAAGTTGACCAATCCAAGTAGCACTTGGTGCTCCCAAAACGGTTGCAATTGTTAAGCCGAGCATAACATATCCAACAGCTTTAGAACGTTCTTTCATTTCTACCATTGAAGAAGCAACCATAGCCGCAAGTCCAAAATAGATTCCATGGGGAAGTCCACTGAGAAAGCGTAATACTACTAATATGCTAAAATCAGAAAAAAAGGCACTAGCAATATTTGCTAAAGCATAAAAAAGCATCAATCCTATCAAAACAGTTTTGCGTGATACCTGAGCTGTTGCCACAGCTAAAAGAGGTGCTCCAATCACAACTCCTAATGCATAAGCAGAAATATATTGACCAGCGGTAGGAATATCAACATAGGAACTTCGTGCCATCTCTGGCAGTAGCCCCATTGCAACAAACTCTGCAGTACCAATAGCAAAACTGCCCACGGCAAGAGCTAAAATTATTAAACGTCGTATTCTCGAATCAATTCCCAATACAAGAACCTTTTGTTGATAAGAATCCCTCATATCATCACTTCTGAATAGGAGTTTTAACTGTAAATATCTGTAATACACACAAACAAAAATTCAAAACATTGTTATACGCATGCCCAATAGTCCCCAATAAAGTTTTAGAAATATTTTGATATATAAAGCATTTTATGGAGTTTTAAGTAAGATTCTTTAATGGAAAATCTTTGAAAACCTCAAGATCATAGACGTATTCACCTATTTCTATCAGATCTACCAGATAATAAACTTTGTCTCCTCTTTTTAGCCGTTGAAATTTACGGTGAAAAATTTATTTTACAACGATATACTATACCCTATAAATAATTCTAAAATTTGCTGAATAATGCATTTCAAACAAGTGAACAATATCTCATCATTATCTTGATACAAAGATAAAACCTCTCCCCCAATTATTGTTGCTTTATTTTTGCTATCTAAATGCAGATCCCCCAAATCGATAAGCTATAATTTCAACTCTAGGCCATTCTTATAAATTATTATAGAGTCTTTTAAAAATTCTCATGATAATAGTGCTTGGTTTCTAGATTTATTAAATATCCTCTTTTAGGCATCTTTCCCCCTCCCTCACAGAGGAATCGCATCAGATATCTAACTCACTATCTGTAAATTAAAATATTCACGTAAATATATTATTGATTATTTTCAGATAAATTCTATAAACAAAGTATAAAATAAATATAATAATTTTTATTTCAATATATCTATTGATATTTTATAATATATTATAATTATTGTGATTAATATTTAATTTATTATGACATAATATATATAGTTTTATAATATTAAATAAAGCTATTTTAAATAAAATTTATATATAAAAACTTAAAAAATAAAATTATAACATTTTAAATTTTGTAATTTTATTTTAGCTTTATTTTAATTTTCTAAAAATTTATCTGTTCGATTGTATATAATCCATTCTTTACCTTTAGTAATAAAAAACACCAAGTAGCTCATAAAAGTACAATTTTCATACTTCTTTAAGAGTTCGCTAACGCCTCATTAACATTGTTGCTGTAAACAGTCATCAGAAACAGAAAAACTGTTTTTCTCCGGATCAGGTAGCGCGTACCGGAGTAACAGTTTCTGTTTTATATAGTAATTAGAAAAGAATATGTGCCCTTATAAAACCGCACTGTTATATCCTAAGATAGTGAAATTTTATAATTTTGGAAGATGTTTCTAATTTCATATTTTTAACTAAATTTGTAAGTGCGAGAATAAATTCAATAAAAAAATGAGGTGCTATATTACGATTAATATTTTAGCGTCCTTGTGCCCATAGAGCACACGTTTCAGCGCAAAAATCAGCATAACAGCCTTCCTCAATGGCATCACGAATTCCCTGCATAAGTTTTTGATAATAAAAAAGATTATTCCAAGTCAACAACATCCCCCCAAGAGATTCACCAGATTTGATCAAATGATGCAAATAAGCACAACTATAATCATGTGCTGCTGGACAAAGTGACTGTGGATCAAGAGGATGTGGATCTTCTGCATAACGCGCATTACGCAAATTAATTCTACCAAAGCGGGTAAAAGCTAAACCATGACGTCCTGCACGCGTTGGCATAACACAATCAAACATATCAACACCACGTGCAACACTTTGTAAAATATCATCAGGTGTCCCTACTCCCATAAGATAGCGTGGTTTATCCTCTGGTAAAATCGGACAAGTAGTATCCAATACTGCTGTCATAACACTCTGCGGCTCACCAACAGCAAGCCCTCCAATAGCGTAACCTTTTAAATCGATTTCTTTTAATGCTTGAGCAGAACGTTCACGCAGTTTCATATTATCACCACCTTGAACAATCCCAAACAATGCTTTATCTGGCTGATCTCCAAAAGCTGTTTTACAACGCAACGCCCACCGCAATGAAAGTTCCATAGCTTCTTCCATTTCTTTTTCAGTTGCTGGTAATGCAATACATTGATCCAACTGCATCTGGATATCAGCACCAAGAAGTCCTTGAATTTCGATAGAACGCTCTGGACTCATTTCATAGTAAGCTCCATTAATGTAAGAGCGAAAAATCACACCTTGTTCAGTAATTTTACGGATTCCCGCCAATGACATAACCTGAAAGCCACCAGAATCGGTTAAAATAGGTCCGCTCCAGCGTGAAAATTCATGTAATCCTCCCAAACGCGCAACACGTTCAGCTCCTGGACGTAACATTAAATGATAAGTATTTCCCAAAATGATATCTGCACCAAGATCACGAATTTGATCCATATACATAGCCTTAACGGTTCCTGCCGTCCCAACAGGCATAAATGCGGGTGTACGAACACATCCTCGCCCCGTTATAATTTCGCCTCGACGTGCATACCCATCTTGAGCAATTTTTCTATACTGAAATGTCTTTATCATAACTCTCGTCTTTTTGATTCCACCAATGCATATCTCTATAGAAAGAAAAAAGATATCCCCTACGAGCATTGTCATAAGCTTTATGAATTAATTTTTGATTCGCTCAATATTGTAATCAGCATCAAAAATTAAACGAGATAAAAGAACATTTCTTGTTAAGAAATCACCATAATAAAAGTAATAATCTAGCTCCAAAAAAATAGTAAAATCCTTATAATACCATACCTCAAAATACCTACGCTTAACGCACTAAAGCCTTAACAGAACTGCAAAATTATTATCACAATAATTTCATCTTCACATACTTCCATAAGCAGTAACTTTGTACCCATAGAAGAAAATTCTGAATGCATTGTACAGCTTACAATATTCTTTAACTTTTACAGATAAAAAATTTTTCATCTACTGAATACAGCGATCCTCACGCTTAATAAAAGCGCAAATGAGCATAATCACTTATCCACTCACAATATTGAGATAGCTCTTGGCATTTAAGATAATTCACAAAAGAAATTAACGTGTAAATAAAAATACTTAAAAAAACTAAAAATGCTTTTTGTAAAGATTCTCAAATACCAAAAGCTCTATCGTAACATTAGAGTCTGAAAAAACGTATGATGGTACCTGCTTGTTCCTTCACAAGCTTTAAAGAAGGTAGTGCATAATAGATTTTATACTATTTATAGCTTTAAAACTATACACGCCATGAAGGTCATCGTGGAAGTGAATGTTGATATGCACTAAGAAATGCTTCTTAAAAACACGTAAATAAGCAACACAAGTGTATTCCGTTTGGAGCATTCCTCTATTAAAAAACGAGAAAAATAAAAGCGTAAGTCCATGCATAATCTTCATTATTTAAAAGATATTGCATTAGATACTTTTAAAAAAGTAAAGCTGCATTAAAAAGGAGATGGCAAGACTAGCCATTTGTTTCACTTCTGCGCCTTTATTATATTCTTCTAAGATTAATTCTTATTTTAAAGATTACGATAATATATAAATGCTGGTTTTCCACCTTACTAGGAAAACTGGATGAGCTAGTAAAGCTCTTATCCGTCTTAATATGTGTTTCAAATATGCTTCTGCATTAGGATTGAATGTTGATTTACGAGCAGAAACAAAAGCACACGCTCTCTTAGGAAAGTAACATCATAAAACCATTAAGAGCGGCAATGGATTGAAGAGAAATGCCGAATTTTTTATAAAACACTTTGCCAAACAACAACCATAATACAATAGACTTTGCGTTTTCTTATTCTGACAGGTATTTGTACAAATCCTTTGCGTTATATTCTTCAGGAAGATCCAATTGAAGAAAATATATGGACAATGCTTAGCTAGAAATTATAAAAGGTAAGCGTGATACTACAAAAGAGTTTCGTGTGCCTTTATTGATCAGAAAAGAGTATTTTTTCTTAGAAACTTATAATTAAAATCAGTATAGTTTATACTATTCTACATCCGCAGCAATAATGGCTTTGGTAATTGAATCTGGATCTGCAACAGGTTCACCACGTTTAATTTTATCAACATTTTCCATACCTTCAACAACCTGCCCCCATATGGAATATTGACGATCAAGCCACGGAGCATCTGCAAAACAAATAAAAAACTGAGAGTTAGCAGAATTTGGATTCTGACTCCGTGCCATAGAAACTGTACCACGCTTATGAGAAAGATTTGAAAACTCTGCTGTTAAATTTGGTTTTTCTGCCCCCCCCATACCAGCACGTGATAAATCGAATTTATCACTATCCTTCTTTCCAAATTGCACATCCCCTGTTTGCGCCATAAAACCATCAATAACGCGATGGAAAATAACATTATCATAAGCACCTTCACGTACCAGTTCTTTAATACGTGCAACATGACAAGGTGCTAAATCAGCAAAAAGCTCAATAACAACTCTGCCCTTTGTTGTTTCAAGAATTAAAGTATTCTCTGGATTTTTATTCTCAGCCATATGGAAAGCTCCCTTGATTCATTTCTCAACTTGTAAAGTAGCAGCATTAATAACATCAGGATTTTTTACAGATCCATTATTACTTGTCGTACCTTTTTTTATTTTATCAACAACATCCATCCCCTTTATAACCTCTCCAACAACCGTATACTGACCGTTTAAAAAAGCAGCATCATCAAAACAAATGAAGAATTGAGAATTCGCGGAATCCGGATCTTGTGATCGTGCCATCCCAACTGTACCACGCTTAAATGACTGTTTTGAAAACTCTGCCGGTATATTAGGATAATTTGAGCCACCCATACCAACGCGTTTCAGATCAAAATCTCTACTGCCTTTTTTTCCAAATTCTACATCACCAGTTTGCGCCATGAAATTAGGAATTACACGATGAAAAACAACATTATTATAGGCCCCCTCCTCTGTTAATCTTTTGATTTGCGCAACATGTTTTGGCGCCAAATCAGGACGCAGACGAATAATGACATCACCATCTTTGAGAGATAAAACAAGAAGGCTTGCATCACTTGCTGGGCTAGGATTACCAGCGACAGCAGACAATGAAAAAAAACATATCAAAACAGCAAAAATTCTACGAAACACACTTATTCTCCCTTAAAAGATTGGTATTTCGAGCTTAAAGCTTGTGCAACATTGGGCGGTACAAATGGTGTCACATCACCTCCCATAGAGGCAATTTGGCGTACCAATGTAGAAGTTATCGCACGCCCAGAAACACTTGCCGGCAAAAAAACAGTTTGCAATTCAGGAGCTAGAATGCCATTCATCCCTGCCATTTGCATTTCATAATCAAGATCAGTACCATCACGCAATCCACGAACGAGAAATGAAGCACCAACTTCACGCGCCTTTTCAATGAGAAGGTTACTAAATGAAAGAACCTGCAATCGATTAGAATCTGCACCAAATAAGTCCTTCCCGACCTGCATAATGAAATCAACACGCTCTTCGAAGCTAAAGAGTGTTTTTTTGTCAGCCTGTATCCCTATAGCGACGACCACCTTATCAGCTAACACAAAACACCCTTTCAAAACATCAAGATGACCATTTGTAAGAGGATCAAAAGAACCCGCGTAAAGAGCAATTTTCATGACTTTACTCCTTCCTCTTAAAAATTATTTTTCTTCGCTCATATCAACTGTATCAGAATGCTTCTCACCTTCATCATCTAATGAACTCGTATCATCTTCAGGTTCAGAAATACGTTCAACCGATACGACTCTTTCACCTTTGGCTGTATTAAAAATTGTGACTCCCTTAGTTGAGCGCCCAGCAGTACGAATTCCCTCAACAGGGACACGAATAAGCTGCCCCCCATCTGATACCAACATAATTTGATCTTGCGCCTTCACCGGAAAAGCCGCTACTAATTTACCAATTTCAGCTGTTTTAGATGGATCTGTTGCGCGAATCCCTTTTCCGCCACGTCCCGAAATCCGGAACTCATAGGAAGAAGAGCGTTTACCATAACCAAACTCACTCACCGTCAAAAGCATTTGTTCACGTGCATGAAGTTCTGCATAACGTTCATCTGTTAACTCTGTTTCAGCACCCCCATCTTCCTCATCAAGAGTTATAATATCTTCAATATCAGCATCTGTACCAGAAGCACGCCGTTCATTCATTACACGTTTAATATAAGCAGAACGCTCAATGGACTTCGCCTCGACATGCTCTAAAATTGTCATCGAAATGACTTTATCGCCTTTAGCTAAATTGATACCACGAACTCCCACAGAATTACGCCCAGCAAAGACCCGAACATCAACAACTGGAAAACGGATACATTGTCCATTGGCTGTTGTTAGAACAACATCATCATGTTCTGTACAGGTTTCAACAGAAAGAATTTCATCTTCTTCATCAAGTTTCATCGCAATTTTACCATTACGATTAACCTGAACGAAATCTGATAATTTATTACGACGCACAGTTCCACGTGTTGTCGCGAACATAATATCTAATGCACTCCAGCTCGCTTCATCTTCAGGCAAAGGCATAATCGTTGTAATACGCTCACCTTGTTGTAAGGGAAGCATATTGATCAAAGCCCGCCCACGCGATTGGGGTGTCCCCAGCGGCAGTCGCCAAACTTTTTCCTTATAAACAATCCCACGTGATGAAAAGAAAAGAACCGGAGTATGCGTATTGGCAACAAACAACCGCGTTACAAAATCCTCATCCTTCGTGGACATACCAGAACGCCCCTTACCACCACGTCGCTGTGCACGATAGGTATTAAGAGGCACACGCTTAATATAGCCACTATGGCTTACCGTTACCACCATATCCTCTGATGCGATCAGATCTTCACTCTCCATCTCAGCGCTACCAAAACCAAATACGGTACGTCGCGGCGTTGCAAATTCCTCACGAAGAGCACTCAACTCATCCTTAACAATACACATAATGCGTACACGTGATGCCAAGATCTCAAGATAGTCAGCAATATCCACACCAATTTTATTCAATTCATCAGCGATTTCATCACGCCCAAGGGCTGTCAATCGTTGCAAACGCAATTCTAAAATAGCACGCGCCTGTTCTTCAGAGAGATTATAAGTACCATCCTCATGAATAATATGACGAGGATCATCAATAAGTTTAATCAAAGGCGCGACATCCATTGCTGGCCAGCGTCGCTCCATTAACTGTGCACGTGCTGTCTGCGGATCAGGAGCTTTGCGAATAAGCGCTATAATTTCATCAATATTGGCAACAGCAAGAGCAAGACCAACCAAAACATGTGCTCGCTCACGCGCTTTACGCAAAAGATATTTTGTTCGCCGACTGACAACTTCTTCCCGAAAAGAAACAAATGCACGAAGCATATCAAGCAACGTCATCTGTTCGGGTTTTCCCCCATTCAAAGCAACCATATTACAACCAAAGGAAGTTTGTAGCGGCGTATACCGATATAATTGGTTTAAAACAACTTCCGCAACAACATCTTTCTTCAGCTCAATAACAACGCGATATCCATCACGATCAGATTCGTCACGCAAATCAGAGATTCCCTCAATGCGTTTATCGCGCACCAATTCAGCCATTTTCTCAATCATTGTTGCCTTATTAACTTGATAAGGGATCTCACTCACAATAATTGCTTGTCGACCACTGCGAATTTCTTCGATCTCAACTTTAGCACGCATAATGATTGAGCCACGCCCTGTTTCATAAGCTGCACGAACACCAGAGTGGCCAAGGATAATACCCCCTGTAGGAAAATCCGGACCAGGAATAATTTCAATTATTTTATCGAGTGTGATATCGGGATTATCAATCAAAGCGATACAACCATCAACGACTTCACCAAGATTATGGGGAGGAATATTGGTTGCCATTCCCACAGCAATCCCCCCTGACCCATTAACCAAAAGATTGGGAAAACGCGCTGGCAAGACAACCGGTTCACGCTCACGCCCATCGTAATTATCCTGAAAATCAACAGTATCTTTATCAATATCAGCTAAAAGTTCTTCTGAAACTTTTTCTAAACGACACTCAGTATAGCGCATAGCCGCGGGTGGATCACCATCAACGGAACCAAAATTTCCCTGACCATCAATCAATGGATTTCTTAAAGAAAAGTCCTGCGCCATACGCACTAAAGCATCATAAATTGAAGCATCACCATGGGGATGGAATTTCCCCATAACCTCACCAACAACACCAGCAGATTTACGATATGACTTATTAAAAGAAAGCCCCATCTCATTCATAGCATAAAGGATACGTCGATGAACAGGCTTAAGACCATCACGAACATCAGGGAGTGCACGTGAAACAATCACGCTCATCGCATAATCGAGATAGGAGCGTTGCATTTCATCAATAATACTGATTGGTTCAATACCGGTTAGCACATCACGTTCTGGGTGTGGAGTAAGATCGGTCACAATTTCAAAACTTTCAAAAAAGAATCATTTCACTTTATTTATAGCGAAAAATACACAAAAATGCTAATTTCTCTCCCATGACAAAAAAGAAATTTAACAATATTTTTCAAGATGTTATTAATTTATATTTTAAATTACCAATAATAATTAACAATTTTCACTTCGATAAACTTCAAAAATCTGAAACAAGCAAACCATAAAATGATCATAATACTGCAATTTAAAGACTCTTAAAAAGGGACGTCATCATCTAATTTGTGTGAAAAACTTTCTCCCAATTGATTATTATTTTGACCAAAAGCATTTCTCTGATTTGAGTGACTATCGGCAAAGCCACCACTATAACTCCCCCCTTGACTTGCTCCTTGCTCCCCGCTCGCAGCTCCCCGACCATCAAGCATTTGTAATTCGCCACGGTACTTTTGCAAAACAATCTCTGTTGTATAACGATCATTTCCATTTTGATCTTGCCATTTTCGTGTCTGTAACTGCCCCTCAATATAAATTTTGCTGCCTTTTTTTAAATATTGCTCTGCAACTTTGACAAGGTTTTCATTAAAAATAACAATATTATGCCACTCAGTGCGTTCTTTTCGCTCATTTGTATTCCGATCGCGCCAACTTTCTGAAGTAGCAATACGCAAATTTGCCACTTGATCACCAGAATTCAAACGGCGGATTTCAGGATCCGCACCAAGATTACCAATCAAAATAACTTTATTAAGGCTACCAGCCATCGCATAAACTCCAAAATTTTAATTTGTAAAATACTCTGTTCTATAACAGTTATAACCATCTTGAGCTTCAATTTACATGTCGCAATTGACCATCAATATGGGTATTGCTATCCTTTACCAATATTGTATTCAGTGTAATTATAACAAAAGATGATAAAAACGCATAGTTTATTCCACCACGAGAGAATAAAAAGCTGCTCATTTGTATTTTTTTCACAAAACTTATACCTTCCTTTTGCATTAAAGCAGTTAAACACATTATAATTCTAAAAAAACAGTTTTATTCCATTTTAGGTGCTCAATTTTTGCCACATATGCCAAGGATAAAGTATGACTCATCAAAAATATATCTCCATTCGCGGTGCACGTGAGCATAACCTTAAAAATATTGATCTCGATCTTCCTCGTGATAAACTCATTGTTATAACAGGACTTTCTGGATCAGGGAAATCATCCTTAGCGTTTGATACAATTTACGCTGAAGGACAACGTCGCTATGTCGAAAGCCTTTCAGCCTATGCACGCCAATTTTTGGAAGTCATGCAAAAACCCGATGTCGACCGCATAGACGGTCTCTCTCCAGCTATCTCCATTGAACAAAAAACAACCAGTCGCAATCCTCGTTCAACGGTAGGTACCGTTACTGAAATCCACGATTACATGCGTCTTCTCTTTGCACGTATTGGTATTCCTCATTCTCCTGTGACAGGACTTCCTATTGAAAGCCAGACAGTAAGCCAAATGGTGGATCAAATTATGTCCTTACCAGAAGGAACGCGAATTTTTATTATGGCCCCTTTGGTGCGAGGACGAAAGGGAGAATATAAAAAAGAGCTAACAGAACTTTTAAAAAGAGGATTTCAACGCGCTAAAGTTGATGGAAAATTCTATGAAATCGCTGATATTCCACCTCTTGATAAAAAATATAAACATGACATCGATGTCGTGGTAGACCGCATTGTTGTACAGAAGGATATCACCTCTCGCTTAGCTGATAGTATAGAAACCTGTTTACAGCTAGCAAATGGGCTTGCCATTGCTGAAATGGCAGACCAACCCTTAGCACAAAAAGAAACGATAAAGGAATCTGCTCATAAGTCGAAAAATAATACACACAAACGGCTCATTTTTTCAGAAAAGTTTTCCTGCCCTGTATCGGGTTTTTCTATTCCTGAAATTGAACCACGCCTTTTTTCGTTCAATAATCCTTTTGGCGCCTGTCCTCTCTGCGATGGACTGGGCATCAAAAAAGCAATGGATCCACTGAAAATTGTGCCCAATAAAAATCTTACCCTCAAAAATGGCGCCATTGCTCCTTGGGCTAAATCGGATTCACTTTATTATAGCCAAACCCTAGAAGCATTAGGAAAAGCTTACGGTTTCAAACTCACAGATCAATGGTGTGAACTCTCTAATGAAGCACAACAGGCTATTCTCTACGGTACAAAAAGAGATGAAATTTCTTTTATCTATAAAAATAATTCTGGTTCGCATAAAACGACCCAACCTTTTGAAGGAATCATCCCTAATATGGAGAGACGCTGGAAAGAAACCGATTCTGCTTGGTCTCGAGAAGAAATCGAACGTTATATGTCTTCTTCGCCCTGCCCAGCTTGTCACGGTTATCGTTTAAAAGCAGAGGCACTTGCTGTAAAAATCAACGGAATGCATATTGGGCAAATATCAGATCTTTCTATTCTAAAAGCAGATGATTGGTTTGCCAATGTTCATCAATATCTCACAGAAAAACAACGTAATATCGCCGTACGTATTTTAAAAGAAATTCGTGAACGTTTGGCTTTTTTAAATCATGTAGGATTGGAATATCTTACCTTGTCTCGAAATTCAGGAACGCTTTCAGGTGGAGAAAGCCAACGCATTCGGTTGGCATCCCAAATTGGTTCTGGTCTTACAGGCGTTCTTTATATTTTAGATGAACCATCTATCGGTTTACACCAACGCGATAACGAACGCCTGTTGGAAATGCTGCGCCATTTGCGCAATCTTGGCAATACAGTTATTGTTGTTGAACATGATGAAGATGCTATTCTCACAGCGGATCATGTTGTCGATATGGGGCCTGCCGCGGGCGTTCATGGTGGAGAAATCATAGCGCAAGGGACACCGCAGGAAATTATAGAAAATTCAGCCTCTCTCACAGGCCAATACCTTTCAGGAAAAATGGCTGTTAAAATGCCGACAGAGCGACGCAAAATATCAAAAACGAAAATACTTAAAGTTATTGGCGCCAAAGGCAATAACCTCAAAAATATCAATGCAAACATCCCTCTTGGAACCTTCACATGCATAACTGGTGTTTCTGGAGGAGGAAAATCAACATTTCTTATTGAAACGCTTTTCAAAGCAGCGTCACATCATATCATGGGCTCTCATCACAGCCCTGCCAGCTATGACAAAATTGAAGGATTAGAATTTCTTGATAAAGTCATCGATATCAACCAGTCCCCTATTGGACGCACCCCACGCTCTAATCCCGCAACCTATACAGGCGCTTTTACACCGATTCGTGAGTGGTTTGCCGATCTTCCAGAATCAAAAGCCCGCGGTTACAAAGCTGGGCGTTTTTCATTTAATGTTAAAGGAGGACGTTGCGAAGCATGTCAAGGCGATGGAGTTATCAAAATTGAAATGCACTTTTTACCTGATGTCTATGTTACTTGCGATGTCTGTAAAGGAAAACGCTATAACCGAGAAACACTAGAAATAAAATTCAAAGGACAATCTATAGCCGATATTTTGGATATGACAATTGAAAAGGCGGAGGAATTTTTCCAAGCTATTCCCGCTATTCATAATAAAATGGAAACTCTCATTAAAGTAGGATTGGGTTACATAAAAGTAGGACAGCAAGCAACCACACTTTCTGGTGGGGAAGCACAACGTATAAAACTTGCGAAAGAACTTTCTCGTAAAACAACGGGACGTACACTCTATATTTTGGATGAACCGACAACAGGTTTACATTTTCATGATATTTCCAAACTTCTTGAAGTGCTTCACGAACTAGTCGAGCAAGGCAACACAGTTATAGTCATTGAACATAACCTTGATGTTATAAAGACAGCCGACTGGATTATTGATTTAGGACCAGAAGGTGGAGATCGCGGTGGTGAAATCGTTGCCATTGGACGCCCTGAAGACATCATTAAGGTTCCCGCTTCCTATACGGGAAAATTTCTAAAAGATGTTTTACTGCGCCCATCTCTCTATAATTCCGATTCTTAGAAACGCTTTCTATTGTAAAATACAGCATACTAACAAAGCCTGTACTTTTATTATTACCTGTAAACCAACACCTAATTCCAGTGGTGCAACACGTTTGAAGCAAAGACTAAAAACAATTTAGCGCTTTATAAGCTGTTTCAGTTGTCGTATTGCCAAATAGGAACGCGCACATAATTGCGTATTTATTCTCTGTTTTGTTTATACCTGAAACGATCAGACAGCCTAAACTGGGAAGAATACGAAGTTTTAAGGGTATAAATAAGTTCCTATCTTTCCATTTCCTTTTAATTTATCTTTATGATTTTCAAAGACATCCACAGCAATATCTTATAATGAAGATTGCCATTGCTTCACACTTTTATTTATCGCGTTCCTTAATGAAGATCACATTCCTCACGAAGGGACAAAACGCCCCAAACGGAATATATTTGCGTTGCCAATTCCCACATCTGTTTTAAAGAAACATTTCTCAATGCTCTCAAGCCCATTTCACGACGGCTCCTATGAATGCTATAATGATAAATTCATTATTGTACACCACCATCTTTACGTTTATGAAGAAGCATAATCGGCATCATCACACTTTTTTCCAATATTTGTCTTCCCTACTCCCTAATATTGTAAAGCCTTTAGTTATCGAAAGCTTTCATAAAAAGCATTTTATTTATTTTTTCAAATGTTGTTATCCACACACTCATAACTATTTATGATATATAAAAGTATCGTTTTGATTGATTGACGATAAAAAGATCTAAAATGAGAAAATCTTACGCTATTAGAATTTCTCATTTAATGTGGAGAGAGTCTAATTATCCTTATAAGTCAAGATATTATCTAACAAAAAAGAAACAAAACTCTTTTATTATATTATTTGAATTCTTGTATAAGAATTGTAAGTTTTTTTCCCAAAAAACAGTATTTGGCTGTATTCTACAAAAGAAACTCTCCTAAAAGAGCTTAGAGTATCATTATTTTCGACTTTTTGTGCACAAAGTATCTGTTGGACATCTTACAGTTGTCAATATAATGTGATGCAGTCTAAAAAGACAAAATAACGTTGGAGATAATTTCAGCATGAAAAAAATTGAAGCCATTATAAAACCTTTCAAACTTGATGAAGTGAAAGAAGCGCTTCAAAAAATTGGGTTACATGGTATTACAGTAACAGAAGCGAAAGGTTTTGGTCGTCAAAGGGAACATACAGAACTTTATCGTGGTACGAAATATGTTGTTGACTTTCTACCTAAAGTAAAGATTGAAATTGTTGTGTCCGATGAAAAACTGGAACAAACTGTTGATGCAATACGTAAAGCAGCTCAAACCAAACATATAGGGGATGGAAAGATATTTGTCTTTTCCATTGATGATGCAATTCGTATAGGCACGGACGAAACCGGTATCGATGCCCTTTAATAAATAACGAGAAAATTCACTTTTTTATCCACCTCAACGCCATATTAAGGAAATTGAATATGACAACCGCATCAGATATTATCAAACAGATTACAGACAACGAAATCCGTTTTGTTGATTTACGTTTTACTGATCCACGAGGAAAATTGCATCACATTACAATGGATATCGCAGAGATCAGCGAGGATACTTTTAGTGATGGTGTCATGTTTGATGGTTCTTCAATTGCTGGTTGGAAAACAATTAATGAATCTGACATGGTTTTAATGCCAGATCCAGCAACAGCACATATTGATCCTTTTTTTGCTCAATCTACTTTGGTCATATTTTGTGATGTACTTGATCCTGTCTCTGGTGAGTTTTATCGTAGAGATCCTCGTTCTATCGCCAAAAGGGCTGAGGTTTATATGAAATCTTTAAACATTGGAGATACAATCAATGTGGGTCCAGAAGCTGAGTTTTTTATCTTTGATGATGTACGCTATAAAACGGACCCTTACAACACAGGGTTTAAACTCGATTCAAGTGAACTTCCCTCTAATGATGATACGGAATATGAAACAGGAAATCTAGGGCATCGCCCACGAATAAAGGGAGGCTACCTTCCTGTTCCGCCGATTGACTCCTGCCAAGATATGCGTTCTGAAATGCTCACAGCACTCAAGGATATGGGCGTACAGGTCGAAAAACACCATCACGAAGTAGCAGCAGGCCAACATGAATTGGGTATTCGTTTTGATACACTTGTTCGCGAGGCTGACAAGATGCAAATTTTTAAATATGTTGTACATCAAATAGCAAACAGTTATGGGAAAACAGCAACCTTCATGCCAAAACCAGTTTTTGGTGATAACGGCTCTGGAATGCATGTCCACATTTCCATTTGGAAAGATAGCAAACCCATTTTTGCAGGAAATGAATATGCCGGACTATCAGAAACCTGTCTGTTTTTTATCGGTGGTGTTATTAAGCACGCAAAAGCAATAAATGCTTTTACCAACCCATCCACAAACTCCTATAAACGTTTGGTTCCTGGTTATGAAGCTCCTGTTCTTCTTGCCTATTCAGCACGTAATCGTTCTGCATCTTGCCGTATTCCTATGAGCTCCTCACCAAATTCAAAACGCGTAGAAGTTCGTTTTCCAGACCCAACAGCAAATCCCTATTTGGCATTTGCAGCCCTTTTAATGGCTGGTCTTGACGGTATCAAAAACAAAATTCATCCCGGACATGCTATGGATAAAGATCTTTATGATCTTCCCTTAAAGGAACTTAAAGAAATCCCTACTGTTTCAGGAAGCCTGCGTGAAGCGCTTGAAGCACTTGACAAAGATCGTGGATTTCTTAAAGCTGGCGACGTTTTTGATGATGATCAGATTAATTCCTTCATTCAAGTAAAGATGCAAGAAGTCTTGCGTTACGAAACAACACCCCATCCTGTTGAATTTGATATGTACTATTCTGTTTAAACAATCAATACGCATTCTTTTGATTTTAAAAATGGAGGCAAAAGCCTCCATTTTTGTGGATATTCGTCTCATGCAAAAGCGCAAGAGGCTTTTTGCTCGTCCGCTTTTCCTTTATAATGTGTTGAATCTCTTCAAATGAATTAACAAAGGTTTCTAATGCCGCGAATTTGTTTTCTCGTTCCCGTTCTTTTATGCATTGTCTTTATCACATCAACAACTAAAGCACATACAATAACCAACCAAAAACTTACAACTCTTGAGAAAGCAACATCTGCTTATAGTAAAGCACTTAAAAATGCCGATGCAAATGCCATCTTAAATGCTATTCCTCCCCAAGTCATCAACCGCTTAATCGCCAAAAAAAATCTTAATCAATCACAATTTCTACAAATCATGAAAAGCCAAATAGAACGGTTGGCAGAAAGTTACAAGATTGAAACGATCAACATTGATCAAAAACAAAAACGTGAAGGTACCCTTGATAATGGTACCCCTTATTTTGTTATACCCGTGGAGCTTGTAACCACAACAAATGCTGGAAAAAAATGCTCTATTCAAACTGAAATTATTGCCCTACTTCACAATAACCAATGGTATTTTATCCGTGGTAATGACGAAGCGCTCTTAACCATAACCAATGAACTATTTCCTGGACTTGATAAAGTAAAAACCAATCCTCAAAAAGTCACAAAAATACTCTGAGCGAAAAGAATGCACGTAAATAAAAGATTTTCCCCTATAAACAAGTTGTAACAATTGTAGCAGCAGCATTAAATTCAACTTTTTTATGAGCACGGCGTGCTATTGTTTCTTTATCCGTTCCCCATTGCTCCATTATCCAATCTTCATCTAAATGGGCAATAGACCAAGCATGATCAGCATCAATATTTCCCGCAGCAACAGCAAAAGCAATGAGAGCAGATCCCGTTAATGTTGTCATCATATGAAGTGCAGCAAGCATATAAGCAGACTCAACTCTTCGTAAATAATGACTCACCGCTTGAAGTGCTTCTGGTGATTGTTCCACATGCATCAGCCCTTCTGTCAAATAAAACCGCGCACCCAGTTTTTTTTCTGCCCAATCTAATAAAGGATCCCATTGTTCAGATTGTTTTTGCACCAACTCTTTAGGTGTCTGTGCACGATAAAAGATCATATCACATGCAACGAAACGCAATAAATCTTCAAAAACCGCCTGCATATCATCAGCGATACCATCAATCACAGTATTAACCAAACGCGTCATCGGCATTTTTGCAGGATCAACAACGTGCTTTTGGTTCTCAAATTCCTGAGCAACGTATTCAGCAAACACTTCTGTTGGCACATGAAAATGACGTCTTGCGGGCGTTTTTACAGGACGTTCATCCAACAAAATCGTAAAGCCGCCCTCCCCACAAGCGATCTTCACTTGCTTATAAAACCATTTTGGGTGTGATTGGAATGAAAGATTTTGAATTTTTTGAACAGAACTCTTTTTATTCAATGGCATATCAAAATGATCCAAAATCTCACGCATATTTGTTTACCTCTGATTTTTTCAAGAAAGCGACTGTTTCTTTAGGTTCTGTAGCTTCAATAAGGTTTAATCTGACCTTCTTAACGATTCCAAAGAAGAAAAAAAATCTTGCCAATCTCAATCTAACTTAAGAGTTATATTTCATGTTTCTTTTACAAACAAGACAATGATGATTGCCTTTTATATATTTAATACAATCATAATAGTAAAACAATTTTTAAAAGTATTATCTTAATTAAGAAGTTAAATATATTGAGTTTTATGGCAAAGATGTTCACGCCTTACCAATTTGCTTATTATTCACCTATAATAGTATTATCAATATGAACAGATTCAAAAACGCTGCTCATCCAAAAAATGATAGAGCAGTACGGTTTACGTGTCATTCACCTTCGCTTAACCATTCCAATAATTCTCTAACATATCCAATAAATACCCTGCATAGAATTTTTCTGCTCAATTACTCCCTTAAAAGACGCTGTTTTACGGCATGATAGAATAATGAACAGACAAAATTTATCGTAAATTTGCTTTCACATATACATTATTTTATAAAGCACTAAATTACTTAACGCATTGTGCTTGATATACTCTATCATATCACACTAGTTTAAATTTAGTCGCATAATTAAAAGAATAGAGATCATGCAATCTGAAAATAATACTTTTATTTATACACTTGGCCCTGCAGATACTAACTGTGCAGCTGCAGAACAATAGTGGCTTAACAATCACAATAAAAATATTTTGTCCACTAACTCGAGATTCCGTATTATCTTATACGCAACTCTTGAAGAAGCATTTAATGAACTTGCTCAAAAAAAGATGCTTATCTCTTAAGTTGTGCTGCTTACCCTGATTTGCATACACTCATATTTACCCGTTTAGGTGATATGCAATTATTTGACAGCTTTATCATGCCTACTCACTCTATGGTTTTAGCTAAACGCAATAACGCTGATGAAATTAAAACCATAGCGACTCATCCTGCCCCGCAATCTCTGGTAGCTCATCAATATGACAAAGTATTTGCCAACAGCCATGCTGATACAGCCGTTCTTTGTAAGGCTGAAAAAGCCGATGCTTGTATCACAACATCGGTTGCGGCAAATCGCTATAAGCTGAATATTGTCGAAAATTTTGGACAAGTGCCAATGGCCTTTTTGCTCCACTCACTAAAGTCAACTAATCATGAAAAAATCTGAAGCGCTTCTTTCCATTGTTAACTTGGTTGACAAATTCCGTATGCGCCAAGAACGAGATGGGAGCATTAAGGAACCAACTTCAGCAGATAGTAATATGATCAATAAATTGATCACTCTGCTGAACCACCATGCTAATATTCTTGACAGATTATCTCCAAAACTTTTAGCGACCATTTCTGATGATCTTCATCAGTGGATGCTCAGCGGTTTAACGCCCCCTCCTCAATTTGATAACACTTTGGCTGCTTTCAAAGCCCTATTACCAGATGCTCCCTTGTTTTTCTTGGCTCCAATGCGTGCAACAAATAGACCTGATCCAGAAGGATTCCGGCTGGAATTAGTTACAGGATATCGTCATGAAACGGCCTATCTTGCTGACGCCTCAAAATATACAAAGAATTATCTATCACCTTTTCAATGTATAAAAATGGGAATAGCATCAAGAGGTTTTTTAGAAGGCAATTGCATTGTTCTATTCCCAGAATCTGTAGCGACTGCTCAAAAAATTGATAAGCAAGCATTTGCTTTGTTTTTTTTCAGTAAATTCTTTGATATCTACAACAAGCAAACAATTGTGGAAGCTGAACGTTTACTCGGCCGTAATAGTAAATTCCTGTTCGGTCAATTGCAGAGTCGTAACTTATCTAAAGAAGACATTTACGATGCTCGCTGTTTGTGGGGCTATTATCATGACTATGCACATCATACTGGACCGCGGCCATTGGATAAAAATCTATATATAAAATTAAATTGGTTCACTGGTCTTCTAGAAGAAACTAAAGTTGATTTAATTATAGTCCGTATTATGCTACAAAATCATCCAAAATTTTGGAAAGAAATAACTGAATTTGTCCTATTAGAACGCATATTCCGTTATCCAAAAGATTCTGATCAGCATATGACATTCGATGCTGGTACAGGGATCTTGCTTTTTGAAATATTGATGCGGAACAAAGCATTGATTGAAACAAATCAAGGTTATCTTCAATTTGATTTGGAGCGTCTTGAAAAAGTAATAATATTGATGATAGCAGATATAGAAGCACTTGAAGCATTAGATGATGACGCTTATTTGGCAGGAGCTAAAGATTATATCCAAAATAATCTTGGAAAACCACAGACCTCAAAGTCACGATTTAATTTTTCAACATCATCTTATGCACAGCGAGTGATTAGAGGATTAAATCATTGAGTTTTATAAAAGAACGATTACTATTATTTACTTTTGCCATTCTAGCATTGTTTTCCATAAGTTGGTTATTATCTAAGAATTTGGTTAGCAATATACCCGTCATGCATGCGGTTGGACTTAGGTTGTTTGCCACCGCTGCCACCTTATGGCTGATTGCAGTATTTCGTGAGAAAGCTGTTTTCAGATCCCTACCATTGCTTTCCATGATACCTTCTTTTTTAATTCTATCAGTGTTAGGATTCTCGCTGTATTTTGTATGCAGCTTTAGTGCATTAAAATCACTCAAAGCCAGTGATTTAACCATGGTGCTCGCTACTATTCCAGGAATTACTTATATATTAGGTGCATTGACAAATGTCCTTAAATTCTCATGGCTGAAGCTTAGTGGAGTGATAATTTTCAGTGTAGCAGCTGTAGTATTCAATATAAACAGTGGAGAAGGTGGATACAGCCTAATAGGAATAGCTCTTGCTTTAACAGCAGCCCTTTCTTACTCTGCTTATGGCTTATTGTCTAAACGTTATCTTAAAAATCTACCTTTGCTCACCTCACTGGCTTGGATCACGATAATTTCTGCAGCATCATTTATGCCATTATTTATTTTTGATCCTGCCCCACTCTTATATCTTAAGTTAGAAGATATATTTAAAATATTGATTTTAGGAACTGTTTGCTCGGCACCAGTTTACGTATTATACTAAAAAGTTTTAGCCGAAGGAGGCGTATTATACGCCAACACTATCGGCGTATTATCCCCTTTTGCAGTGGTTGCATGTGAATGGATAATCGACTCGAGCCCTTCTCTCAACATTATCAAAATAATTGCTATGATTGTAGTTGTTATAGGGATGACACTCTTATTTATAGATGCATCAAAGGTATCTACATGGCAACATAAACGCCATTCTCAAAACTCCAAATTTAATAAGGAAACAAAATGAAAAAAATCGCGTTAGTTTGCCAGCGCAATGCAAAATTACCATTTATATTTGAAGCAGCACAAGCAGCTAATATCGAATTAGTAATGATCTATGATACCGCTGAAAGCGCTCCCACTCAACACCCCGCAGCAGTCACTTCAACTTGGCAACTTCCTGTTTTTGATAACCCAGAGCTAGCTCTAGACACTTTTGCAACAGGAGCAAAAGAACGCAATATTGCTGGGGTTATGACCCTTCGCGAAGAAGCCATTCTATGGACAGCTTTGGCTGCAAAAAAAATCAATACTCCAAGTATTGAACCAGAAGTAGCAGCATTAACCAGAAATAAATATCTCATGCGTCAAGCTTTTGCTAAAGCAGGCTTAAGAACACCAGGATTCTTTTATATAGATAATCCAGAAGACCTATCACAAGTACATGCCTTAGACTGTCCACTCGTTATTAAACCCGTCTCTGGATGGGCAAGTGCAGGCGTCATGTTAGCTAAAAATTCCACCGAACTTCCTGATCTCATTAAAGCCGTATGGAATGTTCAGCATAAAGACATGGCACGTTTTAATGATAAAAATAAACCTGTAGGTTTAGTCGTAGAACAGTATTTGTCAGGAAAAGAGTTTGTCGTAGAATGCTTTGTTGATACAGCAGGTGTACACGTTCTATCCGTTGGAGACAAGGGACAGCCTGAGGGACCATGGTTTGAAGAAACAATTTATCGTCAACGCTGTGATATAGATGATCCTTTAATTATTGCTTTATGTGAGGCTGCATGCTCTGGAGTTAAAGCTCTTGGTATAAATATGGGAGCTGCCCATGTAGAGCTACGCCTAGATACTAATAATTTACCTTATATCATTGAGATAGGCGCTCGTATAGGTGGATCAGGTGTTTCCCATTTTATTGTTGAGCAAGGTACAGGAATTTCATTTGCAAAACTATGTATGAATGCCGCTTTAGCTGAACAAACCCCAGACCTTCCCGATATACTCCCAACTGAAAAAGTGGCGGCAAATTATATTATTCCTCTTCATGGGTATGGACGGTTTTCTGGATTTTCAGGTCTAGATAAGGTTGCACAGCATCCTCAAACCGCCAGAACTATCATTTTTTTTGAAACCAATCACATTTCACCACCTCCACCAGCATTTGGTGGATATCCTGGTTTTATTTTCTCTGTTCATAACTCAAACGAAGAAGCACGCAATTACCATAAATGGCTCGATGATACCTTAAGCATCATATGGCAAAATACTGATTTATAATGATAATTTATCGTTATTCATATTGAATGAGAACGCCGATATCGTAGGATTTTCTCATTTTAAATCTGTTTATCAGATGAACAAATTTTTTAAAGCATTTGAAAAATGCTATAGTAGATAAAAATAAATCAACACGATATTTTCATATTTATTAAAACACATGATATCATTATTAAAAGAAGCAACTAAAATTCTGCACAAACAATGGTTTTAATTCCGATAGTAGAACAAGACTTTGAAAATCACATTTATTATTTTTTTAAAAGATTTATTAAAAATGATAGCGCAAACCACCAGAAAAATGAACTCCAGAAAAACCAGCCTTGGTTAACCTATGCTGATAGCTAAGATCACTGTAAAGTGTAACTTTAGAAGAAAACTGCGCATTGATACCCAAACCTGTTTCTAAGGAAGAACCGAAAGCACTCAACTGAAAAACATCTTTAAAATGAACAAATTGTTCTTTACCAAAACAATGAGCAAGATGAATATTGCCATAAAAAGAAGTGATACGATCCTTATCAGAGGCTGTAAATGTTTTACTTAAACGCCCACCAACACGCACAAACCATTGACTCATTTTTTTCATATCAACATCAAATCCATCAATATCACGAAACTTATCAAATTGAAGATGTTGATAAATAAGCTGAAGTTGCGGATCAAAAATAAGATCTTTATATCCTGTCATAAACGTTTTACCAGCAGAAAACGAAACGTTCAAAGGATTTGCTTTTAATGTCGCCGTCTTACCCCAAACATGGCTACGCACATCCCCTTTAAACAAACCATAAGATAAAAGACCATCTATATAAAAACCAGTTTTGTGTTCCACACTACCGTATGACGTAAATGACCATTTATTAAACGTACTCTTTTGGCTTCGTTCCACGTTACGAGGTTGTAAAGAAAGCTTTCCATAGGTTCCCATAATCCCAAAAGATGTCGTACTATATGCGCTCTCTATTGTTTTGAGCAAAATATCTGTTTTTATAGCGTTATAATCAACATGACCATCGTACCCATATTTAAGTATAGAAAGATCTGAGACATAACGATAACTCCCACCATAACCGTGGACAGATAAAGCAAAGTTCCCTTCAACTTTTAATAATTTACGAGGAATAGACCGCGTAGCTTGCAACTGCTTTTGTTGATGACCAATATCCATGAGCCCAACATGAAATAAAGCATTTGGTAACAAAAGATAAGTTGGAACTTGTGGAACAACCTCTCTGACCTTTAACTCGGAAGGGGGAATAGCAGACACCTCTAAAGCAGGCTGAATATATTTACTTTCAAGGCGAAAATCCCAAAAATCTCCATCTCCTTCAACCAATCTTTGAGAAGTTTGTGCATTTCCAAGAGCAGAAGCTGGACCATAAGCATGAAGATAATATTGGTAAGGCAAACCCTCTAATGCGATATAAGCACGATTTAACTGAAAAGAATCCTCTGCCGCTTTTCCAGAAACCTGAATAAGTGAAATACTATGAGCATTTTCACCGGTTGCTATCTCACCCTGATTTCCTGCAACAAATTGCACATAAACTGTTGTTTTTCCAGAAACATCACCATGTATTAAAAGCCGATCAGTTTTTTTATTATCGAGCAAACCATCACTACTGAGATGCGTATTGAGATAAATATCTGCCCTATCTTGCGCACTATAAACTTCTTTTTCTCCCTTCCCAATATGAAGTGTCTGATACTCCTGAAACATTGGAGTCTCAAAAGCAATAAAACTATCAGAAACTTTCACAAATGAAATAGACGAACTTGTACGGTTTGCAACTTGCAAATCGATCTCTCTTCTTTTTGTCAAAAACCATTTTGATCCCCCTGTTAAATAAAGCTCAGCAATAGAATCATCGGCAACACGAGTCCCTCCTATCAATGAAGAAGAATTAGCCAAAATCGCTACACTCCCCCCCTTTTCAACTGTTAATAATAAGTCACCAAAAATTTTTGTACCTTCTGTTACTCCAATATAACTACGACTGTTATTACTATGAACAGCTGTCCCATCTGGAACCTCAAAAATCGTCCTTTTCAAAAAGACAAGCCCCTGTTCATACGCATCATTTTCCCCATCCCTCTCAAAATACATACCATGTTTGTTACCTATTGCTTTAATTGTTGAATCTTCAATATTAACCCGCGAAATTAAAATATTTCCTTCCCTGCCGTTATTGGATGGCGTGTTAGAATCTTGTCCAACTGTTAAAACATGAACATCCGTAGAAATAATATTCGTATTTTTTACATAAACAGAACCCTGATGTTTTACATTGAAAACTGTATGTGTACTTTTTTCATTTGTATTTTCTTTGTCTTCTGTTTTTTGATATTTTGAAGCAATGGTAACACCATCTAAAGTCGCACTCCCCTCTCTCCCCACATAAAGCGCAGCAGCATCATTCACATCAATAAATCCACTTTTCATCTGAATACCCGCATCAGCACTAACGAAAAGAGCACTCTCTTGACCGATACCCAAACCTTCCACTTTAATTTTTGTATTCGTTAACGTAACAGATGCTCCTCGCTTCTCTGCATAAGCAGCAATCTGAGAAGCCTCAATTGTTCCACGATTAACCTCAATCATTCCACTATCAGCTTTAAGACCTATTGATACATTTTTAAAAGCTGAATCGCTCAAAACAATTTTTCCCCCTCGTGATACAAAAACACCATAAATATCTTCTATACTCGCAGTAGCTTCAACCTCTACACGCGTTGCCTGAATAACTGTATTTGGCTCCTGCACTACTATAGCAGCAGGTAACATGAGAGAACGACCCTCCCCATTCTTTTCTTTAACAGGCGCCGTGAATTTATATACTTTATCACTAATTGTATGCTTTGAACCATCACTGCATCCGTAAGGTAATTTGTTTTCATCACATGACAGTGATGTATATGAATGAGAATGTGCCTCAATATTTATATTTAACAAAAAAGAAAAAATAGCTGCTGTAAAAAAGCACGAATACAAGTGATTGTTAGATACCTTGACTATCATTGTTTCTCAAAACTTTCTTTTTTCAACAAAAACAAAAAATGCTGGAAAAAAATAAACCACAAATTAAACACAATAAGAACAAAACAAACAAAATTATTTTATTTTTTTATGATAAAATCATAGCATTCAATAATATGTTTTGTGTTTTATGTAAAGAAAGAACAAAAAGTTTAAAAATACCATTTAGGATGAAAATCCCTTTAAAGAAGGTATCTCAAAAACCGCTGAAAACTGTAATTACAAAAGTCTCAAAAACCAATCTTAAAAAAACGTGAAAAAATGCGAATTTTGAAGAGATATAATATTCAATTTATCTCACCACAAAAAAATAAAAATACAACAACATGAGAATAACTTTTAAGATTAAACGATTAAAACGTTTTAATAAAACACAGCACAAAAAGATACAATATACGAAATCTATAACCGCATCATCTCTTCAACCACAACAAAAAAACAAGAAATTGCACACTAATGTATAAGCTAATGTACACAATTTCTATATTAAAAATGCTAAATATCTAACAAAGAAATTTGAATAAATAAAAAACTTCTCCTAATACCCTATCATCAATGATTTGAATTAATAAATGTAATATTTTAGATCTTTTGATAAAATCTAAAATACAGTAAAACACTCACTATTCTGAACTTAAAAAACACCAAAATAAAATTTCATCAAAATTAGCTCTATGAAAGCTATCTGTTTATTATCGTTAAAGCAGATATTTTAGCAAAGCTATTATTTGCCATTCTTTATATTGAATAAATTTCTCTAAACAACAACTCACTATCCTCCGCTAGCATCATCTGACAACAACACTATTGCCAATCTCGTAGCTGATGAATATAACTACATTGGAGACAAAAGAGCTATATTTCTCTCTTCTCCCGTTTAATATTTTTATTTAATTATTGCTTTAAAAATCAACATTCTACTGTTTATGATCACTTATGCAAAGCTTTTTTATTTTCTGTCGCTTTTTATCATTTTCAAAACGTAACATCAAATCTCGCTCTTGTTGTGTCGAATTGGTTACACCAAAAGTATCATTGTCCATAACCTGCTGATACCCTGCTACCATTAAATTAACTAAAAATGAATCACTTCGCGGCGTTGATGAAAAATAGATTCCCTTTGAAACTTGTAATTTGTACCGATAACCTGCTTTAGTCATGCACTCATAAACTGCTGCAAAATCACTTGCACGCAAATCCATATTTTTAGAAGAAGCGTAGATTGGTTTCCAACCACATTTTGACAGTGCTTGTTGGACCATAGACTTACTGACACCAGACTTTTCCCATAATTCTAACGTCGATGGGGGAGGTTTGCTAATACACCCAGCAGAGCTTAATAAAATTATAGCACTCAATAATTTCAATGTTTTTTTCATTTCCCCCTCCGTCAATATTTACGATAGAAAGACTGATAAGTCTTCTAATATTTACTCACACGCAAAATGACTTTTGTTAGCATATAGATATTGAAGAAACAATCCCACCCCCCATGGAAAAACAAGAATGTAAGGATTTTTGATTACAGCAGCCTCAATACTTAAGGTTGACATTCAGGTTGTTCTTTATGCTCTTGACAATGAGGACTATTCAAACGCCTCTCTACACTTCGCTGAGGAATAACTGCATCAGGCTGACAAATTGGAAGATTTTTATATTTCTCACACCACTTCATTCTTCCCAATTTATCTTGGAAACCTGCTTGGATCATACATGCATTCACAGACTCCTCAGCATTGAATTTCTCATCCGTACTTGTTTCTGTATCAAGACGACCATCAAAATGCTGTATTCCACATTCTAACAGAGCTTTTTTGATCTCAAGCTGATCAGTACCGGATTTTTCCCATGCATCTACAGCTGTTCGAGAAGGCTGCTCAGGGTAGCATCCAGCCATAACAAATAAGGTTATCCCGCTTAATAATTTTAAAATCTGCTTCATTTTCCTATCCTTGAGTAATTTTGAGATTACGAAACAATCTATAAATTATTTTACATGCTGTTTTTTATTTCCAAAACAATGATGAACATTATCAACCTATATTATTTTTATCTTTCCGAAGATTATGCCATAATTATTATATCAAAAATACGGTAAAATTATTACTAAAATCATATATCTATCAACGATATGCTTATAATTATTATCAATATTTTGATTACAACCAAAATAGATATTTTATATTATTGCGCCAACAGTTGTGGTACCCATAAATAAATAGCATTGACATGCTGAATTAAGCCCCCCGCGTACGGGTATGAGAAACATGAAGGTAGGGATTGTGATCGTCACAAACAGCAAAACTTAAGGTTGGCATTTGCGACTATTTTTATACTTTTTACAAAAAGGGCTGTTCACGCGCTTCTTGACACTGCGCCTCGGGATGACAGCGCCTGGACGACAAATGGACAAGTTTTCGGCTCTATGATTCTCGCACCAAGTCCCCCCACTTTATCACGGAAACCTGATTGGAACATACAAGCTTCTATGGTTGCTATTGCATTGTAGCTGAGCTTTCTGCTTTCTGGATCAACATCATAAGGCGTTGGCATACCACATTCTAATAATGCTTTTGCTACCTCAGTAAAATCTGCTCCAGGTTTCTCCCACGTAGCTATCTCTCCTGGAGGAGTTTTATTAAACTGGCACCCAGCATACTCAATAGAGTTATCGCGCTTAATAATTTTAGAGTTTGTTTCATTTTTACTCCATGATTTAATTCAAGGCTTTTGTTCTAAATGAGATGTGCCATAAAACTTTTGGCATTTATAACCCACATCTCCAAGACAAGTATGGAAGCTTATGGGATTCATGATCACTCTCCTCCATTCTTTCCAAACGTTACTACCAGCAGGTATCGTCTCGTAGGTATAGCCATTACCGCCAATAATTCTGCTTACAAAGTCAAATCTATTCCCATCAAAACCAATAATGGTTTGTTTGCCATCACTCACATAACCTAACAGACCGTATGCAACTAAAACATTAAAGGCTGGTCCATAGAAATTGATATTCGTGTTGTCGGCTATCCCGCGAACACCTTCTTGTTTGAAAGAATTCAGCATATTCCCCAATGTTATGGTACCGCGGCTATGTCCATAAAGTTCCAACCCTGTAATACCATGGCTATACATCAAGTCTTTTGCTTCTTGTGTGGAATTAGTCAAACCCCAAAAGTTATTTTCCATAAACTTCTGGTATCCCGCGACCAGAAGTTCTGAGATAGCAGAATCGGCTTCTGGGAACACAACAAAATAAAGCGGATTATTTTTATCCTTCGCATGTTGCTCTGTATAAACAGCGGCTTCCTCTGGTGGAGTAAAGATGCCATTAAAGGACACATGCACCTTGCCATCAGAACCTTCTTGCAAATGCTGCTTTTCTTCATCCGTTAAATAATGAAAGAGAGGGAACAATCCCGCCATTCCAAGCGAAGGCAAGGATAGCGGATTGTTGCTTATCACTAGCTGCAAGATTTAAGGATAGCATTCATATTGTTCTGGATGCTTTTTACAAAAAGGGCTGTTTAAGCGCTTCTTGACACTGCGCCTCGGGATGACAGCGCCTGGACGACAAATCGGCAAGTTTTCGGCTTTATGATTTCCACACCAGCCCCCCTATCATATTTATCATGGAAACCAGCTTGAATCATACAAGCTTCTATGGTTGCCCATGCATTGTTGCTTAAATTTCTGTTTTCCGGAAACACATCATAAGGAGCTGGCATTCCACATTCTAAAAGTGCTTTTTTACCTCAAACCAATCCGCTCCTGATTTCTCCCACACCGTGAAGTATTCTTCAGGAGGTTTATTAAACTGGCATCCCATTATAACTAATAAAGCTATGCAACTCAATAATTTTAAACTTTGTTTCATTTTTTCCTCCTTAAAGGGACTTGTACTCGATTGAATGAGCCATGAACATACCGACATGCTTGGCTCGCATCTCCAAGGCAAGTATGGGGATTTATGGGATTTGTAGCCACTCTCTACCATTCTATCCAAACGTTACTGCCAGCAGGTATCGTCTCGTAGGTATAGCCATTACCGCTAATAATTCTGCTTACAAAGTCAAAGCTATTCCCATCAAAACCTGTTTCACGCGTCTGTGAATGGCTGCTATGATGGTCTGTCATGCCAACAATCGTCATACTTTCTCCCATTACATTGATATCTTGACCGGAAATCAGATGAGAAGCAATAATCGTAGCATCTCATTATACATCCATATCAACATTGCCTGTTGCCTCAAGGATAGAGAGAATTGTTGTTGTGTGTGTTTCAGAGCTATTGGAAGATTTCTCGTGTAAAAAGCCATTTTCCGATGATTGTTTTTGCTAGTCGTAGTGTTCTTGAGCACCTTTTATGGTAATATTGAATAATTTTGCACCGAAATACAGTTGCGGAGTGCATTTTGTCCGCCTCCACTTGTAATAAAAATTACTCTTGTATCAATATTAAAAAAATAAGTTTGATCCTTCCTCTTCTGAAAGCAATAACAATAAGAATCGTAAAACTGTCACACGTTCATTGTTCTCTTTAATTTACTCTTCTATGAGATTTTATTGTAATACCTTGCTGCTGTTTATTAAAGTTTTTGTAAAAACGATGACACAATGCCTCCTGTAACTTTGTTATCCACTATTTTCTACCAACGCCAATCCTCTTTGAGAAAAAAATACATAAAGAACTTTATCTTCGCTTCTAAAAGCAATAGTAATTTTCTAAACAACAAAATTTAAACAACCAATTTTTTAAAGAGCTTAAAAAACAATTCTTACAATAACTTCTCTTGTGAAACAGAACTTCATTAATACGTTTAGAAAAAGATATCTGCCTATAATCATGTATCTGGTAAAATCTATTTGCACTGTTAGGCATTTTAACCTGAAAGACTTATATTGATGGCACAGCTCACCATCAAAAAAACGCCTAATATTTATATGATTTTGTCGTTACCGTAAGCAATGGCTCACAAAAACTTCCAAAGCAAAATAATAACGAGCAGATTTTTTCAATCTAGATTGTTCTAACCTTTAGAGAAAACAATCAAACACCTGTTCTCCTGATGACATCAGCTATTTGTTTTGAGTTTTTTCTCTATTCACATTTTATTCAGCTTCTTTTGCTTAAAATTATAAAGTTTAAGTGCATAGAAACAAATAACAAGCCAAGCAATCCAAATAACACCTATAATTAAAACTGGTCGTGTCTCATCAAAGTACCATAGGAGAATAAAAATAAAAACCATAAATAAAATAGAAAAAATCGATCCTATTGGCCAAAATGGAATGGGAAATTTTAAACCATTCTGAGCTTCTTTAGGCATCTTAATTCGCATAAAAAATTGTGAAAGTAGAATCATCATCCAAACAAAAACTGTCGCAAATGTTGCCATTGCAGCAATAAGAAAAAAAAGCTTTTCATGATAAAAATAATTAAGGACAGCACCAAGAAGAAAAATACCAAAGATCATCAAAATAACAAAAACTGGTATACCGTTTTTTGATAAATATTGAAACTTTTTTAAAGCATAACCTTCCTGCGATAAACCATGGATCATACGACAAGCACCATACATTCCACTATTCATTGCTGAAATAGCCGCTGTAACAACAACAATATTTAAAATATTTGCTGCATATGAAATCCCAAGATTTTCAAAAATGGATACAAAAGGGCTATCCATGAGACCAATCTCATTCCAAGGATAAAGAGACATTAAAATAGCTAACGTCATGACGTAAAAAAGCAAAATACGAACTGGAGTAGAATTAATTGCCTTTGAAATCGTTTGATGAGGGTTTTGAACTTCCATGACTGCCATGCCAATGATTTCTATGCCACCAAAAGCAAAAACAACAACACTAAAGCAAGCTAAAAAACCAAACCAACCATTGGGAAAAAGTCCACCATTTTTCCATAAATTATGAACAGTAACGGTAGAAAAATCTGCACCTTCACCCCACCCCCAAAAAATAATTGCTATTCCTAAAATAATCATCGCAATGATAGCGATAACTTTAATAGAAGATAGCCAAAACTCTAGTTCACCATAGACTTCTACAGCAGCTAAATTAATACCTGTGATGATTAATGTAATACTCAGTGCCCATACCCAAGGAGCAACATCAGGATACCAAAACCCCATATAAGTCGCAAAAGCTGTAATATCAGCCAAACCAACAAGAATCATCTCAAATACATATGTCCATCCCGTTAAAAAACCTGCTAATGGTGATATGTAATTTGCCGCATAACGAGCAAAAGAACCAGGCAATGGATTATGAAGTATCATCTCTCCTAGAGCCCGCATAACCATAAAAATAGCTAAACCAGCAATACAATAGGCAATCAAAACACTGGGACCCGCAAGCTTAATTGCCTGTGCAGACCCATAAAAAAGACCTGTTCCAATAGCAGAACCAAGAGCTAAAAAAATAACTTGGCGCTTACTCATCCCTCTTTTCAGTTCATTTATTGCCATTTCTTTCCTTACTTTTTGAAATGCTGACAATCCACACCACGATAACAGCTCTATGAGAAATAAAGCCTCATGTTTCTTTCACAAATATATTTCAAAAAACATCGAAGACCAGCCAATCTAACACTTTGCTCTAAACAATGAAAAAATACTTTTATTGCGAATTATTCAGCTTTTATAGCCTGCAATTTCGTATTATTTTATTCAAATAAAGTGATAATGAATTTTTTCATAATTGTCATTTAATTCATTTCGTATTCTCTAGTTTTTTACAGAGAAAATTAACCTTAATGTAATCTAAACTTTTAGGCTTCTATTTCAGTGTACTGAAATAGAAGCCTAAAAATTCATAACAAACACATTAACTATGCATACAATTAATTTTTTGTTACTTTAAGCTAACTTTCTTTGAGCTTATAAAAAAACTTTTTACGCCAATTGAATAGCTCAATTAATGATAATACGAATCTCGCAAGTTTTCAAAAGCATGAGAAAATCTATCTACAACCCATCTTTTAAGGACTCCAGCTGCCTTAACTACAAGCTTTCCAATGAAAAAAAATATACGGTAAAAAGAGCATCTTTGATTGTTGGTCCGATGATAGCGTTCTCCTTACCTCTGGAAATTTGCCCTGAGATAGCAATAAAATCTTTGTTTTTCGCTGAAATAAGAGGCTCTTTCTCTTGGTCAACTATCATAATGAAAACTTCCTCTGGAAAGCTAACTCTCCTAAAATTTGCATGAATCTCAAGAATTTGAGAAAAAAAAAGAACTGTTATTGAAACACATAATTTAGCACTTTTAAACATTCCTTTCTCCTTTTTTATTATAAATATCAAAAATGAACTATAAAATTCATAAAGTATTAACAAATAAGAAGAATATAAAATAAAACTTTTATTTTTACTCTATACAATACATATATTATAATTTATATTTATATAAATATAATATCAAGAATATATAATTCGTGGATATTATTTAACTTATATTAAAATTTCTGATATAAATCAGAAAATATAGGTGCTTTAAGTTTATAGTTTCTATAAAATAACAAAATATCTAGTTAACTACAAAAATCAGATATATACAGTAAAAAATATATAATTTATTAAATAATTCAAATATAGTATCGCTACTCTATATTTTCATATGAGGAAGTTTTAAAATTCAATATCCGCCCTTCAGCATTGACCTTAAAACAAATACTATTGAAAACTTAATGAAGGAAAAATTGTTTCTGGTAAAACAGATAATAAGTGCCCTTCACGCACAAGTATATGTGCTTGATGAAGATCTGGAGCCAGATAGCGATCTTCCTTAAGAGAAGCAACATTTTTTCGTAGACATTCCATAACAGATTGCAAAAAAGTACTTGTTTTTAAAGGTGCACGATATTCAATTCCTTGTGCTGCAACAAGCGTTTCAATGCCAATAAGTGTAAAAAGATTTTCGCTCATTACCAATAACCGACGCGCTCCATGGCAAGCCATTGAAACATGATCTTCTTGATTGGCAGAAGTTGGGGTTGAATCAACGGAAGCAGGATGGGCCATTTGCTTATTTTCAGACATTAAAGCTGCCGCTGTTACTTCAGCAATCATAAAACCTGAATTAAGACCCGCATTATGTGCTAAAAAAGCTGGAAGTCCATAAGAAACTGCTGGATCAACCATAAGAGCAATACGCCGTTGAGAAATAGATCCTATTTCACATAAAGCAAGAGCAATCTGATCAGCAGCAAACGCTACAGGTTCAGCATGAAAATTCCCACCTGATACAACTTCACCATTCCTTAAAATCAATGGATTATCTGTAACAGCATTTGCTTCAATAATCAGTGTTTTTGCTGCTGCCAGCAAAATATCAAAACATGCCCCCATGACCTGTGGCTGGCAACGTATACAATAAGGATCTTGTACACGCTCATCCCCCCGTAAATGTGCTGCACGAATTTCTGAATCCTCTACAAGCTTTTCTAATGTTTTCGATACAGCAATCTGCCCATAATGTCCTCGTAAAATATGGATATCAGGATGAAATGGCGCCGTTGATCCCATGATGGCATCTGTCGTCAAAGCCCCTGCCAACAATCCACCACACAATGCCCGATAACCTCGAAAAAGACCAGCAAGTGCAAGGGCTGTTGATGTTTGAGTCCCATTAATAAGAGCTAGACCTTCCTTTGCCTCTAAAATAATAGGGGACAATCCCGCTTTCTCTAATGCAACCGCCCCACTCATACGAATATTTTGAAAAAATGCTTCTCCTTCTCCCATCATAACAGCCGCCATGTGAGCAAGTGGAGCTAGATCACCTGAAGCACCAACAGACCCTTTTTCAGGGATGACAGGAATGACGCCCTTTGCAAGCATATTTTCCAACAAATTTACCAATTCTAGACGAACTCCTGAAGCCCCTCTTCCTAAAGAGATAAGCTTTAAGCTCATTATCAAACGCACAATATTTTCAGCTAAAGGCTCTCCTACCCCACAACAATGGGACAAAATAAGGTTTCTCTGTAAAACAGCGACATCGTCCGCATCAATTTTAATGGAAGCCAACTTCCCAAAACCAGTATTAATACCGTACACAGGCTCACTTCCAGCAGCAATTTCAGCAATGCGCTGAGCCCCTTTCTCGATAGCTAAATGCGTGTCATTATGAAGTTTACTCACTTCACCATTAAAATAAATAGCTGCAAGCTCACTAAGCGTCACCTCGCTCGGTTTCAGTATAATAGCCATAATTTACTTTCTTTTTTTATCAAAGTATAATGTTTAGCATTATTGATCCTTCTATAAAACAAAAAAAACTATAACGACTCTTTAAAGCGAGAATGCTTTCTTAAAGGTATTCCTTACAATGGAGTTATTATCACGATAAATGAAAATGAAATATTGACAAGCTCAACCAAAGTCATGGATTTCAAAAATAGACAACACATTAATTTATAATCATAATCTAGCATTATTAATATTAAATGAGAGAGCGGAATATCTTAAGACTCTTTCATTCCAAATCTGTGTATGTTGAATCAATCAAAACCATTCGCTTGCACGTCATAAGCGAGATTGTCGTATGGATAAAACTGTACAAAAAAGGACTAAAAACTCCTCTTATAAACCATGTCAAGGGCTGTCGCAACATTGGGAAATGACAAAGTGTGTGATGGTGCAGGCTTATTCTTTTATGAAGCGTAAAGATGGAGAACTCAATGGATTTATCATCAAGCTATTCCTACTAAACTTATAAAAACCTTAAATAGATAGCTGCCACAATCTATCATGATTGCAAAAATTAAACTCTATAGAAAATTAAAAAACTTATTCAACACATCACAACAGAGAAAAAATTGAGCTTATTTGCCACTTCTAAAATTGTATTTAAAGCGCCAGATTAAACCTTGAAAAACACATCTTCAATAAAACCACATAAGACTCGGACTAACCCGTTATTTAAAATAGAAAATAAAAGAAGTTTTCTTATATCAAAAAAATTAATTAATATATTGTTTTTATATTATATCTTCTAAAAAGAGAAATGCTTCATATAGCATATTTATATTTTACTTTTTATTATATTCAATCTGAATTTAGAGATAATTTCAAAATGAGTTGTTTTTTTAAGGTTCTTCCAAGCCATTACCTTTTTTACTACAAATTTCTGATTATGATAATTTTTTGTACTTTTTCAGTTATTTTTGTCAAAATTTATTAAAAACACTCTCATTTAATAATAAAAAGCAATCATAAAAACAAAGAATTATAAAACATTTCTATTCAATCTACCTCTTTCCATTTTATAAAATAATCTGTTGTTAAACTGCAGTAAAGAAAGCGCTTCGATGCTATAATGCAGTGCATAAATTTTCTATTTAAACTCTCTCATATTAAATGAACAATGAAAATCAGCGGTAATAAGATGTCAATGTGAATGCTGAAGAAAAAAACTTTCCCCCTCAAAGTCTGCCTTAATAATGCGTTAATTTCCTGAATACCGCCCACTCAGATGTGCTAAAAGAGCAAAAGTAATCATCGATATCGGATTATCCAGCATACATATAGAGCTCACTTCGATACAAAAGCTCCAAATTGCCTTGCACTTCATATTTCTTTATCAATGCGACCAATTGCCGCAAATATTCTTCCCCATAGAAAGCAATAGCGCGTTGCGCTTGCGTTGAAGAGCGGCTCATTCCAATAAAAGCTTCAGATGGGATCATCATCGTCCAATTGTGCGTATGAAAAAAAATCTTTTCTGGATCTACCCCAAAGCCATCACTCATTTCCTGTAAAAAATCAAAATTACGATAATACCGAGAATAGTTCGGACTCATTTTCTCTAACAATGTCTCATAAGCCTCTAGAAATTCGCTATGCTGGAAATCGCGATTATTTTGAATAACCGCCATGACACCATTGACCCGAAGTTGATCTGAAACAGAACAAAGCAACTTAGAACGATCCATCCACTGAAAAGCTTGCGCTGCAATGACAAGATCAACCTCGCCAATTTGAGGCAATAGGTCTTCGGCACGGCCCTGATACCACTGCACCGTAGGAAATTTTTTTCGCCCCTGCTTAATCATATCTGCCGATACATCGATAGCATGATATTGGTGCTCATTTCCTAAAAATTTAACAATTCCCTCTAATGCGATGCCTGTCCCAGCACCCACATCCACAATGGACAAATACTTTTTGTTCTTAAAAGGATGGAGCATGGTTTTAAATAAAGTAAGGGGATAGCGAGGACGATAACGATCATAATCATTAGCCAATCCATCAAACTTTTCACTTTGCCGCTGAACACTTTCTATCATAGGACTTTCACCCTCCTTCTCAATTACTACCATACATAATAAAAAAGCCTTTTTTATCCAATGTATTAAAACTTCTAAAGGAGGAAAATAAGAACTGCCCTGACCTTCTATCTTTCCATAAGATTGATACTTACATTTTTCTCTTTTCCAATTGTTATCTGCACGTTGCGAAATCCAAAACTCCTACGAAAATAATATAATTTTCTGTAATAATAATTGATATAAATATTATTGATCTTTTATAAGATGACATCTATATTACTATTATTATTTTAATATCAACAAGTCACTTAAGCGTACCTAAAACGCATAGAGATATCAATTTATTGATAAATACGCCTGTTTATAAAGTTCAAAATACTTTCCACCAAGAAAATAAACCCTATATAATACATAAAATATCTGTGGAGACATCTTTATGTTAAATGTACAAACTTCTTCAATGTTTAAAATATTAAAAAAATTTCCAATCGTGATTTTTTTGGCATGGTTAGTGCCATTTTTAAGTGGGTGCGGATTTAATACGATACCAACAAATGAAGAAAAAGCACATGCAGCATGGAGTGAAGTGCTCAATCAATATCAACGTCGTACAGATCTCATTCCCAATCTTGTAGAAACAGTTAAAGCTTACGCAGCTCATGAACAAAGCGTTTTCACAAATGTAATTGAAGCACGCGCCAAAGCAACGCAAGTCAACATTAATGCAGATATGTTGAATAATCCAGAAGTTATGCAGCAATATCTCAAAAATCAAGCAAATTTATCAAGTGCACTTTCGCGGCTTATGGCTGTTGTTGAAAACTATCCGGATCTTAAAGCAAACCAAAACTTTCTTGCTCTTCAATCACAATTAGAAGGAACAGAAAACCGTATTTCCGTTGCACGCCGCGATTATATTGAAACAGTACGTGCCTACAATACTGCACTCAAAACAATGCCAACGATGATTTGGGCAAAATTCTGGTTTCGTGATGCTAAACCTATGCCAACTTTTACCATCGATACTGATAGCCAACAAACACCAAAGGTTAATTTTAATTAATGAAATCATTTCGATACTCTTTGCAACGTATTGTATTTCCAAAATTATGGGCTTTTATCTGCTCTCTGTATTTAGTTGCTGCATTGGGAAGTATCGCTTGTTCGCAAATAAAATTTCCTCATTTAACAGGTTATGTTAATGATGTGGCTCATTTGCTCGATAATGCAACCAAGGAAGACTTGACAAAAAAACTGGCAGCACTCGAAGAGAAAACGGGAGATCAAATTGTTCTTGTGACACTCCCTACTCTTTCGGGCAATGATATAGAAACATACAGCAATTCTCTTTTTCGTACATGGGGATTAGGCCAAAAGAAGATCAATAATGGTGTATTACTGGTCATTGCACCGAATGAACGCACAGCACGTATCGAAGTTGGATATGGTTTGGAAGGAGAGCTAACAGATGCTCTTTCCTCTGTCATTATTAATAGCTTCATGATTCCTAATTTTCGTGAAGGAAATTATCAAAAAGGAATTGCTGAAGCAGTTGATGCAATTATCAAAGTTATTACAGAAAGTGATTCTGATTTTACTTTTCGCATCAAAGAAAAAGCTAAAATCGTTGAAGAACAACGTAAACAAGCTGAAAAAGAAGAAATGATTATAAATATAATCATGTTTCTCATTCTCTTTATAGTCGTTGGTTTGCCCATTCTTGCAATGATTTTTGGTAAAAAAGTGGGTCCACAAAAGTATCTCTGGCTGGGGATCATCTTCACACCTTGGTTTCTTAACTTAAGTGCCGGTGGCAGATATCCTGGTGGAAGGTTCGGTGGTCCTCGAGGTGGAGGGGGATTTAGGGGTGGTGGTGGATCATCAGGTGGTGGTGGTGCAACAGGAAGATGGTAAAAGGAACGTCGATTTTTAAGCGTAGCAAATCTTCTTAAGATAAAATTTATGAACGTATTCTCTTTTATTCAACAATTCTATACCTTACTCTGTAATCACTTTTATTGATTACAAAATAAACTCAAACATCAAGATAAATATTACCAATGACATTTGAATTGAAACATACGGATCGTAATCACTTATCACATCATTTTAATGCAATTCTAGGAAATCCACCCGTTGAATGGAAGATAAGTGATCATCTAGTTGAGTATCCTGAAGCTCTGCGTTATATGCAAGAACGTGTAGAAAAAATTCTTGCAAAAACCGCGCATGAACAAGTTTGGCTTCTTGAACACCCTTCCCTTTATACAGCGGGAACGAGTGCAAATAAAAAAGATCTTTTGGCGCCTAATTTATTCCCTGTTTATGAAGCAGGACGTGGAGGTGAATTTACATATCACGGTCCAGGACAGCGTATTGCTTATATCATGCTTGATCTTAAACGCCGGAAACAAGACATTCGTGCTTTCATTAGTGCATTAGAAGAATGGATCATACAGATGCTTGCCAACTTTAATATTAAAGGCGAACGCAGAGAAGATCGCGTTGGTGTCTGGGTTAAACAGTCTCATTGCCCATCAAAACAAAATGATCTTTCTTCCGAAGATAAAATTGCAGCCATTGGCATTCGAGTGCGCAAATGGATAAGTTTTCATGGAGTTTCTATCAATGTTAATCCTAACTTAGCCCATTATTCAGGAATTGTTCCTTGTGGAATTACAAACCACGGTGTCACAAGCTTTCTTAATCTCGGTTGCCCTGTAGCAATGCATGATATTGATATTGCTCTCAAACACGCTTTTGAACAAATTTTTGGCCCAACAATCGATGTTTCCTAAGTGCATTGATTTTTAAACAAAAAACAGGCATAAAATTATTTTAATAAATATTTTATTTTATGAGGTGGATAGTTAAACGCTATGAGCGATAACAAAAAGGATCTTTTTAGTGTTTTTAATAAAGCCCAATCTCGGGTAAATACAAAAGAAAACACTCTGCAGTCTTCAATGAAATCAAACGCGATGATTTCAAGAAAAAGTGCAAAAGATACGCAAGAAGATGACTATAATGCCCTCTCTATTCGAGTTCTTGAGGGTTTAGAGCCCGTACGTTTACGCCCTGGAATGTATATTGGTGGAACAGACAGTAAAGCGCTTCATCATTTATTTTCCGAAATTATTGATAACGCGATGGATGAAGCTGTTGCGGGTTATGCAGATTCTATTGAGGTCTCATTAGATAGGAACGGTTATATAACCGTTACAGATAATGGACGCGGTATTCCTGTCGAAAATCATCCTCAAATGCCTGAGAAATCGACTCTTGAAGTTATTATGACACAACTCCACTCAGGGGGAAAATTTGATGGAAAGGCTTATCAAACTGCAGGTGGACTTCATGGAGTAGGAATTTCTGTCGTCAATGCTCTTTCTGATGATATGGAAGTTGAAGTTGCACGAGAACGAAAACTTTACCGCCAACGTTTCTCACGTGGTATTCCTCAATCTGGATTGGAAGATCTGGGAGATGTTTATAATCGTCGTGGTACGCGCGTTCGTTTTCATCCTGATCATGAAATTTTTGGTGAAAAAGCAGCTTTTGATCCAGAAAAAATCTATAAGATGACATGCTCCAAAGCCTATCTTTTTGGTGGCGTAAAAATTCGCTGGTCTTGTGATCCCGTCATACTTGAAGGCGCAAAAAATATTCCTGAAAAAGCTGTTTTTCATTTTCCCGATGGGCTTAAAGACTATTTACTTTCGTCACTAAAAGATAAATCTCGAGTAACGTCAGAAATTTTTTCTGGCAAAACACAACACAATAATGGCCATGGCTCCGTTGAGTGGGCTATCGCTTGGCATGGTGGTGATTCTTGTGTGCAATCTTACTGCAATACGATTCCTACAGGAGAAGGCGGAACACATGAAATAGGATTACGTCAAGCTCTTTTGCGTGGATTGAAATCCTACGCTGAGTTAATAGGAAACAAGCGCGCAACGATTATTACGTCTGACGATATTATGATTTCAACAGCCGCAATACTTTCAGTCTTTATCAGTAACCCTGAATTTGTTGGACAAACAAAAGATCGATTAGCAACCATTGAAGCACAGCGTATCGTTGAGAATGCAATCCGCGATCCTTTTGATCATTGGTTAGCAAATTCCCCACAAGAAGCAACAAAACTTCTCGATTGGGTTATTGAACGTGCTGAAGAACGTGTTAAACGACGCCAAGATAGAGAAATAAGTCGAAAAACTGCTGTCCGTAAATTACGTCTGCCCGGTAAACTTGCAGATTGTAGCCAGAACCATGCTGTGGGTGCTGAACTATTCATTGTTGAAGGAGATTCTGCAGGAGGATCTGCTAAACAAGCAAGAAATAGAGCAAACCAAGCAATTTTACCTCTTCGTGGTAAAATCTTAAATGTCGCCAGTGCTGCACATGAAAAAATGAACTCAAGCCAAACAATTAGCGATCTTATCCTTGCTCTTGGATGTGGAACACGCTCCAAGTATCGTGAAAAAGATCTCAGATATGAACGTATTATCATCATGACAGATGCTGATGTTGATGGTGCTCATATTGCGTCACTGCTCATTACCTTCTTCTTTCAAGAAATGCCTGACCTTATTCATCAGGGACATTTATATCTTGCCGTCCCCCCCCTTTATAGAATATCACAAGGAGGAAAAGTTGCTTATGCTCGTGACGACATTCATAAGGATGAATTGCTCAAAACTGAATTTACTGGAAAAGCTAAAATCGAAATCGGGCGTTTTAAAGGGCTGGGTGAAATGCGCGCAGAACAACTTAAAGAAACGACTATGCATCCTCAAAAACGTACATTGCTTCGTGTTTCTATTGATGCCGTGGAAATGCAAGAAACGAAAAAGACTGTAGAAAGTCTCATGGGAACAAAACCAGAAGCACGATTTCGTTTCATACAAGAAAATTCTACTTTTGCTTCTAATCTAGACATCTAATGTAAAAAATATCCCTTTCAAGCCACTGCGGCTGCGTCAATCACGCGCAGCTGCGGATTGATCGTTCCATTCCAATAATTCAAACTAAGATGACCAGCTAAATGAATCATTTCACCAATATTTTCAAAAAGAAAATCACCAAGCGATGTCCCTACAGCACGAAAAGCTATTCCTTGTAGTTTTTTTCCTTCAACATTAGATACAATGAGGCGAAGATGTCCTTTACCAACTTCAGATAGATTCACCAGTCGATGAGAGGGAAGAACAAAAACAGGTGTTGCATTCCCTGCCCCAAATGGCCCTGCTTTTTCAAGCAATTCAAACAGCGCTTCATTAATACCAGAAGCAGAAAGAGAACCATCTATACTAAGAGATTTTTTTGCACGCAACTGTGAAACCATTAAAGAAACTTTTTCTTCTAGCCATTTTCGAAAAATTTCAATTTTTGTTGATTGAATTGTAATTCCTGCTGCCATACTATGTCCCCCTCCTTTTTCTAATAAATTTAATGTAACAGCTTCACGAACGAGTGCTCCTAAATCTATACCATTAATTGAGCGTCCCGACCCTACGCCATTTCCATCTTCTTTCAAAGCAATAGCAAAAACAGGGCAAAAAAAACGCTCTTTGAGACGGGAAGCAAGAATACCAATAATTCCCGGATGCCATTCTTTATGAGAAATCACAAGTGACAATGGTATTTCTTGATCTTGATAAAGAGAAGAAATGTAAGATTCCGCTTGTGCTAATTGAATGTTCTCCATTTCTTGGCGTTCTTGATTAAGCCGATCTAATTGTTCTGCTATTCTGTCCGCTTCATCTTTATTCTCACAGCTAAGCAAACGTGCTCCCAAAGCTTGATCACCAATGCGCCCTCCTGCATTAATTCTAGGACCTAATAAAAAACCTAAATGAAAACTATTAAGCGGCTCCCCTATTCGTGCAACCTTTGTTAAAGCTGTTATTCCTAGATTATGCATAGAACGAGCAACTTGAAGCCCTTTTATCACAAAAGCACGGTTAACCCCCTGTAATGGAACGACATCACATATGGTTGCCAATGCAACAAGATCAAGCATACTTAAAAGATCAGGCAGCGGTCCTTGGAATTGTTTTTTCCGCAGCAAATGGTGAACCCAAGCTAACGTAACAAAAACAACGCCAGCTGCACATAAATGCCCCTGTTTAGAAAAATCATCAGGACGATTAGGATTGACAAGAGCAACAGCTTCTTGATGAATCTCTGACATTTGATGATGATCTAAAATCACAACATCAGCACCAGCAAGCCTAGCTGCTTTTACGGCATCTGGACTGTTTGCGCCACAATCAACAGTGATAATTAACCGAGCGCCTTCTTGCACAAGCATCCTCATTGCTTGTTCATTCGGACCATAGCCTTCAACAATACGATCAGGAATATAAATTTTGACTTCAATACCAAAATAACGAAAAAAACGCGCTATGAGTGCCGATGAACAAGCACCATCAACATCATAATCACCAAACACAGCAACCTGTTCTTGATTGAGAAGAGCCTTAACAATACGCTCTGCAGCGCATTGCATATCCCTAAAACTTTCTGGATCAGGCATAAGCGTACGCAATGTTGGATTAATAAAAGCAACTGCCTCAGCTTCATCCACATCTCTTGCTGAAAGTACTCGAGCTAACTGATCTGGAAAACCAAATTTTTGAGAAATAGCGCGCGCATTATTTATCCCTTGAACATCAAGGGCATCTAACCAAGCTTGACCACAAGCAGAAGATTCAACATTGAGAAAATAACGAGACCACTGCATTATTACTTATTTTATAATGAAGAACGATAAAATACAATCATGCGTTAAAGATAAAATAGTCTTTTGCAACATTCATTTTAAATTTAAATGGTCCACAAACTTCTTTAATGTGGTATTACAATACCTTTCTCATAACATGTTGTTTTATAAAGTTTTTATTTTCTCTTGACGTCAATCAAAAGACATTATATCAGAACAAGTGGTATGCGTTAAATATTTCGCTATGGTAACAATTTTCAACGCAAAACAGTAAAAATTCCCTTATATTAAAAGGGTTCTAATAAAGGATACTTCTATGGCAACTTTTTCACAAAAGCCAACTGAAGTGGTGAAAAAATGGGTTATTATTGACGCAGAAAACCTTGTTTTAGGTCGTCTTGCCACATTTGTTGCTAACCGCTTACGTGGCAAACATAAAGCTACATTTACTCCACATGTTGATGATGGTGACAACGTTATTGTCATTAATGCAGATAAAATAGCTCTCACTGGCAAAAAATATACGGATAAAAAATATTATTGGCATACCGGCTATATTGGTGGAATCAAACAACGTACAGCACGTCAACTTCTTGAGGGGCGTTTTCCCGAACGCGTTATTGAAAAAGCGGTAGAGCGTATGATTCCTCGTGGACCTCTTGGTCGCCGTCAATTGAAGAATCTACGTGTTTACGCTGGAAGCCAACATCCACATGAAGCACAACAGCCTGAATCTCTTGACGTTGGTGCTTTAAACCGCAAAAACAAAAGGATTGTTTGATTATGGCTGAAATTAATTCTCTTTCTGAGCTTAGCATAGTAACAAGTATTACAGAAACACATGAAAATGTTGTTCCTGTTCACGTGCAAAAGCTTGATTCACAAGGACGTGCTTACGCAACAGGAAAGCGTAAAGACGCTGTTGCACGTGTATGGATTAAACCAGGTTCTGGAAAAATCACGATCAACAATAAGGAATTTGACAAATATTTTGCTCGTCCTGTTCTTAGAATGATTCTTCGTCAACCAATTGTTGCAACAAATAGGGATACCCAGTTTGATATTATTGCAACCGTTGCAGGCGGTGGTCTTTCCGGACAAGCCGGTGCAGTACGCCATGGCATTTCCAAAGCTCTAACCTATTACGAACCAGAGCTTCGCTCAATCTTGAAAAAAGGTGGGTTTCTTACCCGTGATAGCCGTGTTGTTGAACGTAAAAAGTACGGTAAAGCGAAAGCGCGTCGTTCTTTCCAATTTTCAAAGCGTTAATTTCAATTTTTGTTCAGTGCATAAAGCCTCAGATGGAAACGGGGCTTTTTTAAACTGCTAAAACAGACTTTTAGATGAATGTAGGAACAAATCTATACCGATTAAAAAAAACAAGAATGCAGAACAACCTCTTCTCTTAAGATAAAAGGCAAGAAAAATAGACCGAAAAAATTCAAAACTTCAGTTTCAATTTTTAAAATCTGTTTTACTAACTTGTAATATATCGACGTGCTAAAGCACAAAAATATTTACGCGACAACTTTAGCAATCTTATAAGCTTTTCAATATTTTTCTATCATCACTTAACAAGCTTTAGTCCAAGAAATGCTTTACCATTGTAATAAAATGAGGGACAGAAATAGGTTTTGACATATATTCTTCACATCCACTTGCACGAATTCGTTCTTCATCTCCCTTCATAGCAAAGGCTGTTACAGCAACAACGGGGATTGATCGAAGTTCTTCATCTTCTTTTAATTGTTTAATAACATCTATGCCTGATACCTCTGGCAACTGAATATCCACAAGGATAAGAGATGGCATTGATGAACGTGCCAAATCTAATGCCATAAGACCATTACGCGTTTCAACGGTTTCATAGCCACTCGCTTCTACAAGATCACGGAATAGCTTCATATTAAGCTCATTATCTTCCACGATCATGACTTTTTTTGACATTCGTATAACTCCACCCTTCTTAGACAAAATTAAGAAATAGAAATGAATCCACATTCTCCTTGTTTAAGATAAAATGATAAAAAAAATTGTAAACTACAAAGAGACTAAAAGATTCCAATAAAAGTATTTTTTTGCAAACATTTGTAATCTCATCACTATACTTTTTCAGTTGATAAGAATGAAATCCATAATAACCATAAGTATTGTATTACCCTATATTTTTTGAGTGGATATGCAAAGTTTATGGATATCTCAATTAATGCATACGCGTTTTAATCATAAAAAAATATCCACCACAAACTCAGCTCAAATGCGTATTTTGAAGAGAAAAAAATTAATTAACTTTAAAAAGCAGCTGATTATTTAAATTTAAAACCCCCTATGCTGCCATCTCCCCAACAATATCTTAATGATATTAAAGGATAAATTTACCAATATTATTAAAAGTAAAAATAAATAAACCGTGATTAAACCTCACGGTTTATTTAATATACAACATTTAATAACAGAACAATTCAAAATTTATCAAGGAAATATCTTTTACTACAAAGCCCATGCACTATAAACAAAAGCATCGAATGCTCTTTCACCTGCGCTTCTTCTAGGATCCGGTGGCTTTCTAGTAAAGAAATATACAAGATATGCGATGAAACCAAAAATCGCTGCCTCCATCCCCATTAAACCCGCGACTTTTTGGACATTTTTCTCACCCCCCTGTCCTTCAAACTGGCTAATAACCATATCAACAGCTTTAATAACTCTATTTTCCTGTGTCATTACAGAAATAAAACCAGCATTTTGAAATCTACCATTTAAAGAATCAGCATTGGCTCTTAAAATCTGTGAAAAGAAAATCGCTACTGCAACAAAACATACTATACAATGCTTGAATATTTTCATCATAACCACCTAATTACAATATTTAATAAAATAAATTTTCTTTACCGCCCCCTCTAAATAGAAAACATTCCATCATCTATCGATAAAGTATATTTATCTTCTTATAATAAAAATATAATACAAAATTTAATTAATAACTTTATTTTAATTGTTGTTTTTTGTATTATATTACACTTATAATATATCCGTTACATGTTTATTTAATAATTGTCAATTATTTTATTGTTTTTATTATAAATTTATCTTTATTATCATAAATATTATTATGATTTTATAATATAAAAAATATCAATATGTTGTTTTTTAGTTACACATAATATTTTTATTTTTTTGTATAATATAGTAAAATAAATATTTTTATAAAATAATTTTTCCTTAGTATATATTGAGAAAAAATATTTGCCCCAGCTACAATTAGCGTAAGCACCAGCTTAATTCTTTGATTGAAAAAGCTAAATTAGGTAATATAAGGGATAACTTTGGTGAATGCGCTAAATCTAATGCCATAAGCTATTACACATTTCAACGATTTCACAGCCATGCGTTTCTACAAGAACGTGGAATAATTTTAATAAAGTTCATTGTCTTCCACAATTATAACTTTCTAACATTAATATAATTCACGACTTTAAGATAAAATAGAGAAATAAAAATTTAAATAACGTTGATATGGATAGATTATTTGCTAGCAAACAATCTTCTCTATTAAATCAGAGTGTTCACTACTATGATATTGTAATTTCAATCACGACAACACTTCAATAACAGACTAAAATATAGATTCACTATAAGCTTAAAATAAAAATTTTGGAATTGATCATACATACAATGAATGAACCGTAAAATACAAAAGTAATCATAACACTAGAAAGTGAAAAAGCTTATCACTCTTGTTCACTATTCCTTCATCACTCATTTTTTCTGTGTTATTTTTAAAGTCTTGTAAAAGATATGAATTACATGCAAAAAAATTTAGCCCTTTGTAATCTCTACGCCATCAATCACATTAGTTTTATTAATGATAAGCAATAACATCTGTATAGCTCTAAGCTTAAATAGCAACACCAGATTAAAGTATCATTTTTATTTATTGTAAAAGAGTATGTAAAACTTCATTTTACTCTTATCATTGTTAAGAAAAATTGAAAAATGAGCTTATTAATATTTAAATAATAGAAAATAATTTTTTACAAAATAATATTTTATTTAATTACTTTTTAAAATAACCTATTTAAAATAATATAAATATATTATGTTTATATTGTATGTGTTTAAATTGTATATTTTAAATTAAATAATAATATTTATAATAACAATAAAATATTACATAATAATTATCTTTCTATTAAATAGAATAAGGAATTCACAAGAAAATCAATTATAATTCTCTTTGTTTACAAGAACAACAAAGAAATATATTTAATTATGTTATTGAACTCAGTTGCGTTGCCATCGTTTTTTCCTGCTTGGCTTAGTGGATCCTTTTATTTCCAAGCAATTATTAACTGAATTTTGACTGCTCAGCATACTGAAAAATCTCTATGTGATTGTTGTCTTGATAATTGCTATCATGTTGTTTGGCGAAGTTCTTAGCTTTCTATCGGGCAACTTAAAAGCTTTATTCTGTCAATTTTCTTATTGTTTAAGCAAAAACTCATCCATGTAATAATATATTGAATGCACCAACAAAATCCGCACGAATAACCACATTCTGCACATATAAAAATTACCCATCTTTGACAATTTTTTAGTACTATAAACGCAACAAAAATAAATTTTGCTCGGAGGAGAAAGCACTACTAATATTGTACACCATCTTACCATTGGCTTGTGTCATCAAGCAGCCATCTAAACTCAAACTAATCTAAAACCAAGAAATTTAACTATCTGATTTTTATTGTAAATTCTTTGCTCATAGCTATAGAAATACAACCGATTTTATGCATGAATATGTCTAATAAAAAATCCTCATGTGTAAATTTTACATGACTTATACCGCCAGCATAAATAACGATATTTTACAGTACGATAGAATTTTCACTCAATTTTTTATTTTTATAATCATGATGACTTTTATATTATCCCCCTAATCCATTAAATTTACGCATTGTTTTCTTATAACTTATGAAAGTCATGACCATGGAAAGAAAAGCGCTCAACAGAAGATATCCAATATTCCATTCGTCTTTACCAAGCAACAATGACACAGGCAAGGAAGCAGAAAAAGCCATGGGAAGCATAAACAAAAGCCATTTTACGATGCTTAAAGGATAAATTCCTATTGGCACAAATGAAAGCTCGTAAATCATTTCATGAAAATATTCGACAGGCATCTTACGGCTAATAATAAATGTTATAAAATTGAACATCATGAAAAAACAAATATTGACGATAAAAACACAAAATATTGCAACAATAAAAGAGATCCATCTTAGCTTAAGATCAGAAATATTCGGTAATGATACAAATAAATAGGCACTAACATAAAGGACAAAGAGCTTGATCAAATTAAGAGGTTTACACCAACCAAACAACATCAACAACCAGATTGAAACGGGCTTTATCAAGTATGGTTCAATTTTACCATCCGCTACTTTTTCAAAAAACGTTTCAATAGAATTAGTAAAAATATTCAAAAATATTCCAAGTAAAACAAAGACAACAAAGATAAAATGGATTTCATCTCTGCTATAGTTACCGATCTTTCCTGAAAAAGAAGATATTCTATCAATAAATATGAATTGAATAAAATAATAGCATAGAGAAAGCATAAACTCCCCAGCCAAATTCTTACCATAAACAATCTGTCGGCGGATATTCAGACTGATAAAATGAAGGATGATTTTCATCTCAACCACCTGCTCCATTATATGCTTTCATCCCTTTATTCCAAGCAATATAAATTAAGAATAAAAAACACAAAATATAAGTAAAACTTCCGAAAATAAACTGCTGAAACAACGCTAAATTTTGCGTCGCGAAAAACTCGGCAGGAGCTGATATCATGAAACGATAAGGATTAAATTGCATAAGCGGAATAAGCCACACCGGCCAAAAAGATGGTGGTAAAAGAACACCTCCAAGAAGCGCTGAACTGAGAATACTGAAAGAAAGTAATATATTGTACTCAATCACCCAAAAGCTTAATAAGGCAATTCCAAAAGAGATTAAAAAACAAAGCAATTGTGATAGAATAACAACCAAAAAAAGAACAGAAAAGCGATGACCAATCCCAGAATATTTTCATAAGATAAAACAAGCTTAACAACAAAAAGAGCCAATAAGGGAATGCTATATAATACACTCTCCCCTAAAAAAGTAAAAAGCATTTGTGTCATATAACTAAAGGGCTTTGTAAGATATACTTCTAATTGACCTTCTTTAACATGATGAGAGAAAAACTTAATCACATTATAACCATTATTTAAGCGACCTAGGACTAAAGCAAAAGCATAATAATACATCATATCATAAAAGCTAAAGCCATTTATGGTGTTGCCCGTATCAGAGAAAAGTGCATTCCATAATAGAAGTTGAATAACAAATGGCGAAAGTGTCCCAATGATAATATCGGTAAAAACATTGCTCTATCACTTAGAACAGTCAGTAATCCATTCTTGGCAAAAAGAAACATACCAAAGCAGTGGTTAGATAAATTCTTTAAATTTAACACGGAGCATCTCTTCAAGCGAGGGAGTGGATACAGAGAACGTACAGTTCAATTTGGTTGTAATTTCGCGTACAAAACGCGCAAAATCCTCACGGGGCAACGAAACCTCCAGCGAGCATTCTTCAGCGTTAAAGTACTTATCTTTTAAAGGAGTAGATAATTTCAACGCAATCTCATCAATTTTTTCTACAACAGCTGAAGGTGCCGCCAAGTGTTCACAAAAAAGTGTCATTCTCACCAAAGAAGGAATGACATTTTTAAGCGCATGAAGATTACCATGAAACTGTTTCTTTCCTTTATGCAAGAGAATAATATCATCGACGTATCCATCAATATCTCCCATATCATGACTTGTGATGATATACCCAGTGCCACGCTCCCTTTTCAGTTTTTTAAGAAGCTCCCTGATTTCATGCTTAGATGTAAGATCAAGACCAATACTTGGCTCATCGAGAAACAACAGTTTAGGTCTAAAGGAGAGATTAAATGCCAATTCACTTTTCACTCTCTCACCCAGACTAAGTATCCGCACTGGCTTATCCATAATATGCTCAAGACCCAGTAACTCAGCGATCTCTTTAAGATCACGGGTAAAAGAGGCGCGTTCAAGACCATATAATGGTTGAACCATATCCAGACTGTAGCGTAAGGGCAAATCCCACCATAAACAATTCTTATGACCAAAGACCACCCCCAAAGACTTGAACAGATTTTTCTTCGCTTTATAAGGATCAACACCAAGGACTTTAACACATCCCTCATCAGCGTATTGTATACCAGAAAGTATTTTAATCAGTGTCGATTTACCCGCTCCGTTAGGGCCAAGAATTGCTAACGATTGCCCTGAAAAGAGGGTGAAACTCATATCTTTTAACACATAATGATTTGTATAATCCGGCTTGAAGAGAGAAAACACCTTGTTTTTAAAACCAATTTCTCTGTCAATGTTGCGATATATTTTTGAGACGTTATTAACGTCAATCAATAATGATCCCATCAGTCACTCCTCATTTCAATTTATCCCCCTTTAAATGTTCCCATAATAAATATCTGTTTTTGTTCACTAGAAAAAACAAAAGTGTTCAAGCCCTCCCTAGAGCAATAAAACGCACCTGACGTTTTATCTCCAATTTTTTGTCTAGATATTTTTTCAATGTGATGAGTTCACTTCAATGCAGCATTAAGATACTAAAAACTTATTTCTTCTTTTATGAAAGATAGTCTTTTGGATAAACTAAGTAAGTAGAAAAATAATTGGTCATTGAAAGGAGAGCTTTGCTAAGAAAGCTTCATTGTGTAAGCAAAGATACAAAGCATAAATCTATACTATAAGCATATCAAACCACATTGATAATAAAACAAACTTCCTTGACAACAGGAATTTTTTGAGAGGTTACTTTTCCTCAGCATTACTATAAAATGCCTCCTTTATCTCCCATGAAAAAACTAAAATCGCCTTCACTATTTTAGTAAATATCTTTCAGATTTTATCTAACTCATCTCCCTCAACAGACACGCCTCCCCAATATATGACCTCTGTAGATAATTCAAAGGAGCAGCTTCATAAACTCAGATTATTAAACGATACACCATATCCAAAAATAACAATACAATCAATTATGGATAAAGATCTGTAGAAAGAAAGCCATGATATTCGAAAATTTCATCACTCAAAAACACAATTTTCTCATAGCGATTGACTTATCAAAAACTTTCTTCAAATGATGCCCTATTCATCTTATCAAATTTATAGACAAAATTTGTATCAATCAAAAAGAACAAATGAAGTTTGTTTAGTTGGTTTCAGCATCACTCTCATTAAAAGATAAAAGATTAAAACTTTGGACCATATGAGGTGGTAAAGGTGCAACAATGTCCAATATTCCTCCTGAAGGATGCGGAATACGAATACGACGTGCATGAAGATGAAGACGATTTTGAATTCCTCCTGGCAATGTCCAATTACTATCAGAAAAAAAATACTTTGTATCGCCAATGATAGGATGATCCATATGGGCTGCATGCACACGAAGCTGATGTGTTCTCCCTGTATAGGGTTCCATTTCAAGCCACGAAAGAGCCTGCCCTCGCGTATCTAAAACGCGATAGTAGGAAACCGCATGATGTGAATCTGGCTCCCCATGTTCACAAACACGCATTTTGTCACCTTGTGCAGTGATTTCCTTAACCATCCACGTTGAAATTTTGTCCTGCTTTTTTTTAGGCACGCCCCGAACCAACGCCCAATAAGTCTTTTTTGTTTCTCGCGCTCTAAAAGCAGCTGTTAAGGACTGAGCAGCTCCCCTTGATCGCGCAACAATAAGCACACCTGACGTCTCACGATCAAGACGATGAACCAAACGCGGCTTTTCACCTTTTTTATTGCGCCATACCTCAAGCATACTATCCATATGACGTGTTAAACCAGAGCCTCCTTGGACAGCCAATCCAGCAGGTTTGTTAAAAACAAATACTTTTGGATCTTCATAAAGCAGCATTTTTTTTAAAACGGTCCCATCATCCTGCCCACGAAGTGTTTTACCCGTTATTGAAAGATTTTCCTTGTCATTAATAGGAAGAGGTGGAATACGAACAGCTTGCCCTATACAAAGACGCGTATCGGCTTTAACACGTCCACTATCAACCCGTATCTGACCAGAACGCAACAATTTTTGCAAAGCTCCAAAACCAAGTCCTGGATAATGCACTTTAAACCAGCGATCTAAGCGCATTCCATTTTCATCTGCCTCAACTTTTTTTATTTCTATGCCTGCCATGAAAATTCCCTTACCTGATAATTTTATTGATCTATTTTTGCGCCTTTATAAACACAAAAATTCATATTCTAGTTGGTTTTATCACACCATATTACAGTTAGTATCCAAAATTTTCTTTTCTTAACGTCCAAATTTTATTAGCTAAAAACTAAGCGTTGTAAAAATCAACAGCCTTTACGCTTAATAGCGAATGGAGATAATTAACAGTGTCCTTATTCAAAACCTATGCACGTGTTCTCACTTACCTAAATAGAGAAAAAAATGCATCCCTTTTAATCTGTACCGCTAATGTTATATTAGCTATTATCACTATTGCAGAACCTATTTTATTTGGACAAGTTATTGATTCTATTACAGACAAATCAGCTATCATCCCTACTCTTGCCATTTGGGTTTGTTTTGGACTTTCACATATTATTGCTTATGTCCTTGTTGCTCGCGGTGCTGACCGCTTAGCCCATAGACGCCGCTTAACGGTTTTAACGGAATCTTTCGAACGTATCATTGCCATGCCTTTAATTTGGCATCAACAACGTGGAACTTCCAACGCACTCCATACACTTTTGCGCGCAATAGATTCCATGTCAACCATATGGCTTGATTTTATGCGCCAACATCTCTCAACGCTTGTCGCCTTATTGGTTCTCATCCCCATAGCGTTTAATATGAATTGGCGTCTTTCAATAGTCTTGGTTGTGCTTGCCATCACCTACGTATTAATTGCACGTTTAGTGATGCGAAAAACAAAAGACGGACAAGCCGCTGTAGAATGCTATCATCATAACCTTTTTAAACATGTCAGTGATTCAATCTCTAATGTTTTCATTGTACAAAGTTATAACCGAATAAAAGAAGAAACTTCTATACTGCATCAACATACAAATGCTCTTCTTAAAGCACAAAATCCTGTTCTCAATTGGTGGGCGCTCGCCAGTGGCTTAAATCGAATGGCTTCAACAATTTCAATCGTTTGTGTTCTTCTCCTTGGAGCTTTTTTTGTTGCAAAAGATCAATTACGAGTAGGTGAAGTCGTTGCTTTTGTTGGATTTGCACAACTCATGATTAGCCGCCTAGACCAAATGAGCAGTTTTATTAATTGTGCAATATCCTCACAAGCAAAACTGCAAGAATTTTTTGAAATGGAAGACTCAACCTTTCATATCAACGAACCGCAAAATCTTCCTTCCCTCCAAAATGTTAAAGGCGCCATACAATTTCATCACGTGACCTATCAATTCGAAAATTCTTCTCAAGGTGTTTTTGATATTTCCTTTGAAGTTAAAGCAGGACAAACTGTTGCGATTGTAGGACCAACAGGGGCTGGAAAAACAACATTGATCAATCTGTTGCAGCGCGTATACGACCCTACCCTTGGGCATATCTCCATTGATGGAATAAATATATGCTCAATCAATCGCGAATCTTTACGCAAATCTCTAGCAACAGTATTTCAAGACTCGGGTCTTTTCAACCGTACTATTCATGACAATATTTCAATAGGAAAAGCGAGCGCAACGAATGAAGAACTTTATGAAGCAGCAAAAATAGCAGAAGCTCACGATTTTATTCTAAAAAAAGCTGATTGTTATAACACAATAGTGGGCGAACGAGGATCTCAATTATCTGGTGGAGAAAAACAACGACTAGCAATTGCACGCGCTGTTTTAAAAAATGCCCCTATTCTCATTCTAGATGAAGCAACAAGCGCTCTTGATGTTGAAACAGAAGCACGAGTCAAAGATGCTCTCGATTGTATAAGCCATAACCGTACTACTTTTATTATAGCACATCGCCTCTCAACAGTACGCAATGCTGATGTGATACTCTTTCTGGATCATGGTCACTTAATGGAAAAAGGAAACTTTCAAGAATTAATCGATAGAGGGGGACGTTTCTCTAAATTTTTAAAGGCAAGTGGTTTAACAATCAAACCACCAAAAAGAGAAGGAGAAAATGTTATCCCCTTACATGAAGCCATAGCATCATAAAATTGATACTCTTTTCAAGCAAAAAAATCCTCCTCAGAATAACAAGAGTGCTTATATATGATACAAGTAAAAAGATTTCTAAAAATACCACAATCCATTTTAGGTATTTAAGAAAAATATTAAAACAGTCTAGTATTTTCTCTGCTATTGCAATTTTACTAGATTGGGACAAAAATATTTCCCTATATCTGTGAATATTGACGAGTATACATTCTCATTTAGGGAAAATGTAAAGATAAAAACAATTTCCAGTTTTACCGTCTTCTTTTTACTCAGCTTTACGAATTTCAAAACGAACTAAAGAAATATCTTTTAAATAATGAATATTATGTATTGCGTTGCACTTTGTTTATCACTTTCTTTATAGTCCTCTCATAAAGAACAGAACATCATTGTTTTGCACATTCATATGACTTTTTTTAAGAAACATTTCTCAATGCTTTTAAGCCCATTTCACAACGACATTCGTGAGTGGTTTTGATTAATTTAACATACACAGAATTTGAAATAATAAAATCCTACGAATATTCGTAGCTCTTGTTCAAAAGATAAAACGATAAATTATCATTATAATTCAATGTATTAAAGCAATTTTATTATAAATAAATTAGATGTTAATCTAAATATTTAGACTTATGTTATATTCCTTTGATTTATATTGATAATTCATTACTTTATAACTTGAAATAAAGATTTATAAAGATAGGAGAATATTCCTTTCAAGACCTTTTAATAATAAACCAAAAAACTGTTTTCTTGTACATAACAAGCAAAATGAAAATAATAGCTCTAAGATATAACAACGCTTTTATAAGCCTTTTCAAGGAAAGAAATTTTATTCATTTAAAAACTAATCGAATAATGATAGCTTATAACTTTATAAAGATAATCGTATGCAATAAATCTTGTATTTTTCCTTTCATAAAAAGAGATGTTTCTTCAAAAAATCTATAAGAGCAACACAATAACTAGTCTTCCTAGTAAAAGAATACACAGCAAAGCATGAAGTGCTGCATAATCTATCTTATCTTAAAAAGGTGACTCCTGAAACGCTTGGAAGCTATAAAGCCAAATGATAAAGTGGTGATAAAGACAAACACTGTTTTTATCTTTACAATTGTATTTTCCCCAATTACGCTGTATCTGCATTTCAGAAATACACCAGACAGATATTCATGATACATAGATACCAACCCAATATAACAATGTAAAAAACACCTATGCAGAATGATTTCATTCTTTAATTTTTTTCAAGAAAATCTTTTAGTGCCGAAAATGCCTCATCAGCTTTGTTCCCCTCAGGACCACCAGCCTGCGCCATATCAGGACGGCCACCTCCACCTTTACCACCCAGCATCGCAGAAAGAATACGAACGAGATCTACAGCATTTAATTTATCCGTTAAATCATCCGTAACACCGACAACAGCACTCCCTTTTCCATCCTCCGAGACACTAATAAAAGCAACCACTCCAGATCCAATTTGTTTTTTCTCAGAATCGACGAGCGCCTTAAGATCCCGTGGTAAAATATTTTTAACAACGCGTCCGGTAAAAGAAAACCCATTGATGATGATAATATCACCTTGGCTCCTTTCTGTTATTCCACCACTCAACATCATTTTCTTGCGTACATCATTCAATTCTTTTTCAAGTTTACGACGATCATCAAGCAAAATTCGCACCCGTTCTTCCACGCCAACAGAAGAAGTTTTTAAAAGATCAGCAATTTCATGAATACGTTCATCTTGGCGGCTAAGATAAAGACGTGCTTCTTTGCCTGTTAAAGCTTCAATACGCCGCACTCCAGCTGAAACAGAACTTTCAGAAACAATATGAATCAAACCGATATCACCTGTTCGCTCCACATGTGTCCCTCCACAAAGCTCAATTGACCAACGCTTTTTTAATCTTCCCTGTTCAAGTGGCTCCCCCATAGAAACAACACGAACTTCATCACCATATTTTTCACCAAACAATGCCATGGCTCCTTCAGAAATGGCATCATCTACAGCCATGAGGCGCGTTATCACTCTACTATTTTGCAAAATAATCTCATTGGTTAAATCTGCTATTTTTTTCAATTCTTTTGATGAAACGGATTTTGGATGGGAAAAATCAAAACGCAACCGATCTGGCGATACAAGAGAACCCTTTTGTGTAACATGGTCCCCCAATGTTTGGCGTAAAGCTTCGTGTAACAAATGAGTAGCAGAGTGATTCGCACGAATTTTCTTACGACGAACAATATCAATCATTAATTCTACACAATCAGACCTCGATGCCTGACCAGATTTCACCTCCCCAATATGGATAAAAACACCATCGCCCTTTCTTTGGGTATCATGCACCTTAAAAATAAAATTTTCACCAGAAATGATACCGCTATCACCAATTTGCCCACCAGATTCACCATAAAAAGGTGTCTGATTAACAACAAGCATAGCTTTCTGACCTGAAAAAATATGATCAACAATTTTACCATCACACACAAGAGCTGTAAGAATACCTTTCGCTGTCTCAGTTTCATAACCTAAAAATTCTGTGGCCCCCACTTGATCACGAACAGAAAACCAGATTTTCTCTGTTACAGCTTCTCCAGAACCAGACCAATTGGCACGTGCTTCCTCTTTTTGGCGTTCCATCGCTTTATCAAAAGCACCAACATCAACAGAGATTCCTCGACGACGAAGAACATCTTGCGTCAAATCAAGCGGAAAACCATAGGTATCATAGAGCTTGAAAGCAACTTCACCATTCAAATAGTCCCCTTCTTTAAGATCGGTACTTGCTTCGTTCAACAAACCAAGTCCTCGTTCAAGCGTTTTACGAAAACGTATTTCTTCTAACCTTAAAGTTTCTGAAACCAAAGATTCAGCACGCACCAACTCAGGATAAGCTTGTCCCATTTCGCGAATTAAAGCAGGCAAAAGTTGCCACATTAAGGGCTCTTTAGCACCAAGAAGATGCGCATGACGCATAGCACGACGCATAATACGACGTAAAACATATCCTCTTCCTTCATTAGAAGGAAGCACACCATCAGCAATCAAAAATGCAGATGAGCGAAGATGATCAGCAATGACACGATGGCTGGCAATAAAATCACCCTTTGCCTCAATCCCTGTAATTTCTTCTGACGCGTCAATTAATGCACGAAAAAGATCAATGTCATAATTATCATGAACGCTCTGTAAAACAGCTGCAATACGCTCTAACCCCATACCGGTATCAATAGAAGGATGAGGTAAGTTAACACGTTCTTCCTTGGAAACTTGCTCATACTGCATAAAAACAAGATTCCAAATCTCAATAAAGCGATCCCCATCTTCATTAGCACTTCCAGGAGGACCGCCCCAGATTTCATCACCATGATCATAAAAAATCTCCGAACAAGGCCCACAAGGGCCTGTTTCTCCCATCGACCAAAAATTATCAGCCGTCGCAATACGAACAATTTTTTCATCTGGAAGACCAGAAATTTTACGCCAAAGTTCAGCAGCAACATCATCACTCTGATAAACTGTCACCAACAATTTATCTTTTGGCAAGCAAAATTCCTTTGTTAAAAGATTCCATGATAAAAAAATAGCTTCTTCCTTGAAATAATCACCGAAAGAAAAATTACCCAGCATTTCAAAAAATGTATGATGGCGCGCCGTATAACCAACATTATCAAGATCATTATGCTTTCCACCCGCACGAACACATTTTTGTGCCGTTGTTGCCTGCGTATAAGAAGGTTGTTCAAGTCCAGTAAAAACATTTTTAAACTGCACCATCCCTGCATTTGTAAACATAAGTGTAGGATCATTCCGCGGAACAAGCGGACTAGAAGAAAGAACTTTATGCCCATTACGATGAAAATAATCCAAAAATATTGACCGAATATTATTAACACTATTCATGTTGACACCTGCTCAATACAGCACAAAACCATAAAAGAAAAATCCCCCTCATTAAATCCTCTTCGACACGCATAGAGTCAATTTAATCAAAAATGGAATATTTGTTTTAAAAAATTGAGAAAAAAATGACTGCGTATTTAAAAACTCAAACAAAAAAACAGAAAAATCTTAAAGGAAAAAGATTATAGACGAAAAAAACGCCCCATCAAATGGCTTCATCACTTTCTATATTTTCTGACCCTGCATTTTCTAACAATTCAATCGCAATCAAACCAGCATTTTGGCGCAAAGCTGCTTCAATCTCTGTAGCTATTTCCACATGTTCACGTAAAAACTGCTTTGCATTCTCACGCCCCTGCCCTAAACGCTGAGAATTATAAGAAAACCATGCACCAGATTTTTCCACAACACCAACCTTGACACCCAAATCAATCAATTCACCTACTTTGGAAATACCTTCACCATAAATAATATCAAACTCAACCTGTTTGAATGGAGGTGCCAATTTATTTTTCACCACTTTAACGCGCGTCTGATTACCAACGATTGAATCCCTATCTTTAATGGATCCAATGCGACGAATATCTAAACGAACAGAAGCATAAAACTTTAAAGCGTTTCCACCCGTTGTCGTTTCAGGAGAACCAAACATCACACCAATTTTCATGCGAATTTGATTAATAAAAACAACCATACAGTTAGAGCGAAAAATTGCTGCGGTTAATTTTCGTAACGCTTTACTCATTAACCGAGCTTGCAATCCGGGCAAAGCATCACCCATTTCACCGTCAATTTCTGCTCGCGGTGTTAAAGCTGCGACAGAATCCACAACAAGCACATCAACGGCACCAGAACGAACCAACGTTTCTGTAATTTCCAATGCCTGTTCACCGGTATCTGGCTGAGAAATGAACAAGTTTTCTAAATCAACACCAAGCTTACGCGCATAAATAGGATCAAGCGCATGCTCTGCATCAATAAAAGCACAAATCCCACCACCTTTCTGTGCCTCAGCAATAGCATGGAGAGCCAATGTTGTTTTCCCAGAACTTTCTGGTCCATAAATCTCAACAATACGCCCCTTCGGTAATCCACCAATCCCTAAAGCAATATCCAAGGATAACGACCCTGTTGGAATTGTTTCAATCTCAACAACCTGCTCTTTTTGCCCAAGACGCATAATCGAGCCTTTACCAAAAGAACGTTCAATTTGTGAGAGAGCAGCATCGAGAGCTTTTGTTTTATCCACGATTATATCCTTGACCGAATCCATAATAACCTAAAACTTTAGTGTACACTGTACTTTTAATTTAACTAAAGGCTTGAGTTTAGATTTTCACAGACTATTTCCATTCCTATCTCCACATTATGTCCATAAACATTCATGACCATCACAATAAAGAATTGGCATTGCTTATCTTATGCCACATAATAAACTCCAATAAAGTAATATCTCTATGGGAGCATAGTTAACATATTTATATCTCTCTAGAAAAGGAACAATTTAATTTTAAACACAATGTTCTACAACCCTTCTGCTTATCCCTTTGATTAAATACTTGAGAAACTAAGAATTCTCCTGCTATTGATCACACAAAAAACGCATCATCAATCAACCTCATACCCTATTGCATCGAAGAACAAAACGCTATTGTGTTGCATATTCATGCACTTGATTTAAGAAACATCTCTCAAAACTTCCAAGCTCACTTCGTGACAACACCTATGAATGTGGTATACTGTAAGACCCTTTGACGACACCATCTTTACTCTATAGAAGGATCAAACTGGCACCATCACACTATTTATCATCCCCCAATGTTGCGACAGCTCTCGGCACTTGAGACGATTCATAAGAGGGATTTTTAGTCCTTTCTTGTACAGTTTTTATCACACGCTAATCCTGCTTGTAACATGCAAGCGAATAACTTGATTGCTTCAACAAATAACAAACTTGGGATGAGAGAAATTTACGGTATTTGAAACTTTCATTCAACTTACGAAACAGTCAATTATCATTATAAGTCAATATATTATTTAATAAAAACCAAAAAAATAAAGCAGCTTAAAAGTTGAATGACATATTTAAATTTGAAAAAATATGCAATTTTGGAGATATCAAAAAAAAATCTCTACAAGCAATGCAATAAATGTTTAAAATATAAGCTAAATTTCTCATACAATAACATAAGAGATCAATAAAAAACGTATTTCAACTCAAATTTTATTTTGATCTTTACGTTTTTTGCGCAACTGTTGCCACCACTCAAGACGTTTCACAATTTCACGCTCAAAACCACGCTCAACTGGTTTATAATAACTCTGACGCCCAAGTTTTTCGGGAAAATATTCTTGTCCTGAAAAAGCATCTGGTTCATCATGGTCATAACAATAACCACTTCCATACCCTTCTTCCTTCATAAATTTCGTAGGAGCATTAAGAATATGCTTAGGAGGTGGTAAAGAGCCATTTTTGCGTGCACAACGCAGTGCTGCTTTATACGCAAGATATGCTGCATTTGACTTTGGCGCAGTTGCAACATAAAGACATGCTTGCGCCAAAGCCAATTCTCCTTCTGGTGATCCTAAATAATCAAAGGCATCTTTTGCTGCATTACAAATGACAAGAGCTTGAGGATCCGCTAAACCAACATCTTCAACGGCCATACGAACCAATCTTCGCCCAATATAGAGAGGATCTTCACCAGCATCCAACATACGTGCCAAATAATAAAGCGCAGCATCAGGATCAGATCCACGAACGGATTTATGCAACGCTGAAATGAGATTATAATGCCCATCTCGTCCTTTATCATAAATAGGCGCACGACGCTGAATAACTTTTTGCAAAGCAACAACATCAAGAATCTCTCCCAATGGTGCAATAGACCAAACTTCCTCTGCCAATGTTAACGCAACCCTCGCATCACCATCAGACATCTCTATCAAAACGTCTCTGGCATCATTATCCAAGGGAAGAGTTTTTCCCTCCACTTCTTCAGCACGCCTCAAAAGCATGTCCAAACTTTCATGATCATGAGAAAGAAATATTAAAACACGTGCACGCGAAAGAAGGGCAGCATTCAGTTCAAAAGAAGGATTTTCGGTTGTTGCACCTATAAGTACCACAGTACCCTCTTCCATCACAGAAAGAAAACTATCCTGCTGTGCACGATTAAACCGATGAATTTCATCCACAAAGAGAAGTGTTTTATCCCCAGATATAAAACGCCTCTGCGCAACTTCAAAAATCTTTTTAAGTTCAGAAACTCCTGTAAAAATAGCAGAAACCTGTTCAAACGCGAAATTTGTTTCAAGGGCTAACAAACGTGCAACGGTCGTTTTTCCCGTCCCTGGAGGTCCCCAAAAAATCATCGATCCAATTGAGCCAGTTGCCGCCATACGTGAAAGCAAACCATCCTCTCCAATCAAATGCTTTTGTCCCACAACATCATTGAGAGAACAAGGGCGCATTCTTTCTGCAAGTGGTTGATTTTTATTAACTTGAAAATCAAACGACGAAGTAAAAAAATCTTTCTTCAAAAAAACCTCAACGAATAAATTGGCGAATATACATACCATCACGTTCATATTCCAATTGCCACATATTTGAGCGACCTTGCATAAGAACCTTTTTCAACTGATGAACTGTTTGAATTTTATGGCCATTTACAACACGTAGAATATCTCCTGACTGAAAAATTCCAGCTGCATTGCTCATTTCCTCAAGATTGGTAATCACAACCCCTTTTGCAAATATAGGAAGATGAAAACGTCGACTATTTTGCGGTGTTAAATCTAACACCTCAGCACCAGCAAGAGGACTGTCACCCGTAATTTTTTCAGATTTTAAAAATGCAATTTCTGATATCGATGAAACTGTTATTTGTGTTTTTAAAGTTTTTCCACTTCGTAAATATTCCAAAGCAAGACTATGCTCAACGTCAGCTGTCATCAAACGATACCCAAGACTATCTGGGCTGTCAACGCGTACCCCCTGCACACTCAAAATAACATCACCTACTTTCAATCCAGCTTTTTCAGCAGGACTATCTTTGATAACTTCAATAATCAGAGCACCATAGGGACGTTCTAAACCTAAACCACCAGCAATATCAGGTGTAACCTTTTGAAAAGAAGCCCCAATATAAGGCGGCACAAAATATTTTCCACCGCGTTTAACTGTATCAAGCATTACTTTTACAAGATTAACTGGAATAGCAAAACCAATCCCTACAGAACCACCGGAACGCGAATAAATAGCCGTATTAATTCCGATTAACTGACCTTTCATATCAATTAAAGCGCCACCAGAATTCCCTGGATTAATGGCTGCATCTGTTTGAATAAAAAAGTCAAAATCAGAAATCCCAACACGTGTACGCGCTTGCGCTGAAACAATACCACTTGTAACTGTTTGACCAACACCAAAAGGATTACCAATAGCAAGAACAAGATCACCAACTTCAACAGTATCAGAATTTCCCAAAGAGAGAACCGGAAATTGAGTATCTTTTTCCTTAACTTCAAGAATTGCAATATCAGTTGCTTCATCTTTGAGCACGACCTTACTCTCAAACTCCCGTCCATCAGAAAAAGCCACTTTAATTTCGCTTGCATCTTTAATGACGTGGTAATTTGTAACGATCAAACCACGTGCATCAACAATCACCCCTGATCCTAATGACGATTGCTTACGAACAGGAAATTTATTTTGAAAACGACCAAAAAATTGCTCAAAAAATGGATCGCCTTCAAAAGGTGATCGAGCTCTAATTTGTCGAGCTGCATAAATATTTACAACAGATGGAACTGTCTTTTTAACTAAAGGAGCAAATGAAAGAGTGATTTCTGTTTGTGTTTGAGGAACATGAGCATATACATGATCAAATGATATCTGCATCATAATTGCAAAAAAAATCCGCACCCAAAAAGAACACCTCATAATCCACTCCTTATAAAATCAGCACATTCTGTTGAAGATTAATAGAATAAAAAAACGTATCCCCGCAAATTAAGGACCTCTATTAATATTTCATAATAGAGAATAAAAACAACCTATTTGAACAATAAATATTATAAAAATAAGATAATTCAATATTCTATAATTTTCTCTCTGCACCTATTTCTCAACTAAAACAAACTTAAAAATGCTCACAAAAAAACCGCCCAAGACAAGGCGGCCTTTAAAAATCCAACAGAATAAAAAACTCTACGAAGATGTTCCCTTTTCATTCTCAGAAGCTTCCATGCGAGCACGATCCCCAGCACCCTTCGCTTCAACATCACGATCAACAAATTCTATAACAGCCATGGGCGCATTATCACCGGTACGAAACCCCGCTTTCATAATACGCAAATACCCACCGTTGCGTGATGCATAACGTGGCGCAAGCGTATCAAATAATTTCGCAACCTTTCCTGCATCACGAAGTGCTGCAATAGCTTGCCGACGCGCATGCAAACCACCACGCTTACCAAGAGTAACAAGTTTTTCAACAATAGGACGAATTTCTTTAGCTTTTGGAAGTGTTGTCACAATCTGCTCATGCTCGATCAACGAAGTTGCCATATTTGCAAACATCGCTTTACGGTGACTGGCAGTACGGTTCAACTTGCGTCCTGACTTACTATGGCGCATAAGCCCTCTCCTTAAATTCTAATTTTAATATTGATCTTCATAACGTTTTGCAAGATCATCAATGTTTTCAGGCGGCCACGCAGGAATCTCCATCCCAAGATGTAAACCCATACACGCCAAAACTTCTTTAATCTCATTCAACGATTTGCGACCAAAGTTCGGTGTCCGAAGCATTTCAGATTCTGTTTTCTGAATCAGATCACCAATATAGACAATATTATCATTCTTAAGACAATTTGCCGAACGAACTGAAAGTTCTAATTCATCCACTTTTTTGAGAAGAGCAGGATTAAAAGAAAGCTCAGAATCAGCCTCTTCAACAGGCTCCTTCTGTGGCTCTTCAAAGTTAATAAATAACGATAATTGATCCTGAAGAATGCGTGCTGCAAAAGCAACAGCATCCTCACCATTAACAGCACCGTTTGTTTCAATCGTGAGCGTTAATTTATCATAATCGAGAACTTGACCTTCGCGTGTATTTTCTACTTTATAAGATACCTTACGGATCGGTGAATAAAGACTATCAATTGGAATAAGCCCTATACGTGCATCATCAACACAATTACGATCAGATGGAACATACCCCTTTCCTGTGTTGATAATAAATTCCATACGAATTTCAGCTTCTTCATCAAGAGTACAAATAACATGATCTGGATTTAGAATTTCCATATCCCCAACTGTACTGATATCTCCCGCTTTCACGACACCAGGCCCCTCTTTATAAACGACGACACGTTTAGGACCTTCTTCTTCCATACGAAGCGCAATTTCTTTTATATTCAGAATAATATCCGTAACATCCTCACGCACACCTGGAATCGATGAAAATTCATGCAAGACACCGTCAATCTGCACAGCAGTAATAGCAGCACCACGAAGCGAAGATAACAAAACGCGACGAAGCGCATTTCCTAACGTTAAACCAAAACCACGCTCAAGAGGTTCAGCAATCACACTTATAATATTTGGATTATCATGTGCACATGATTCAACCTTATTGGGTTTAATAAGTTCCTGCCAGTTTTTCTGGATCATATTTTTATTCCCGTTCTTTAGTTCCGTTACCATTCAATCGTAACGACCAATGTGAACATCAGAGAAATCTCCGACAACAAAAAACAACACCCAATTAAACACGCCGCCTTTTCCGCGGACGACATCCATTATGAGGAATTGGTGTTACATCGCGAATAGAAGTAATGACAAAACCAACAGATTGCAATGCTCGTAGAGCAGATTCACGCCCTGATCCAGGTCCACAAACTTCAACTTCCAAAGAACGCATACCATGCTCTTGCGCTTTTCTTGCACAATCCTCCGCAGCAACTTGAGCAGCAAAAGGTGTCGATTTACGCGCACCTTTAAACCCCTGAGCTCCCGCAGATGACCAAGCAATTGCATTACCCTGAGCATCAGTAATAGTAATCATTGTGTTATTAAATGTTGAATTAATATGAACAACACCCGATGAAATATTTTTACGTTCGCGACGACGAACACGTGTGGCTTCCTTGGCCATAATTTCCCTTTCAACGATCTCATCACTGCCGTAACATCAGCAGCTCCACCTTCTTTTCCTTGTCAAACAAATCAAACAAGAAAAAGAATATATAAAAACCTTCCACAAAGGCCATTATTTCTTCTTACCGGCGATTGCCTTAGCCGGACCTTTACGCGTACGAGCATTCGTATGTGTACGTTGTCCTCGGACAGGCAAAGACCGGCGATGACGCAATCCTCGATAACAACCAAGATCCATCAAACGCTTAACATTCATAGCAACCTCACGACGAAGATCACCTTCAACTTGATACCCCTGATCTATTGCCTCACGAATCCGCAGCACCTCAGCATCTGAAAGCTCATGCACACGACGCCCCAAAGGAATGCCAACTCTTTCAATAATTTCTTGAGCAAATTTTGGTCCAATCCCGTGGATATATTGAAGCGCAATAATTACACGCTTATTTGTCGGGATATTGACGCCAGCAATACGAGCCACGCCTACTCTCCTTAGTTATTTTGACAAATTGTTATAAAATACCTGATATACCTTACAGAAAAAAATAGACTCAGAAAAAAATTCTTCCGAATCCTCTTATTTCACTAAAATAAATTAAATTCACTCTTGATAGATTTCATCTCAAAAGTCAACTCTTTTCATTTATTTCTAAAAAAAATCTCATGAAAGAAACCCTCTAATCATACGTGTCACTTCAGCAACACCAATCATTCCATCAATGACCTTCAACATTCCCCTCTCTGAATAAAATTTTGATAAGGGAGCTGTTTTTTCACGATATTCTATTAATCTTTTTGCAAAAGCAACAGGATTGTCATCTAAACGAACCTGTCCACCAGTCGCTATTGTTTCTTCAACGCGCTTCTTCATACGTTCAATCAACACGTCTTCATCAACACACAACTCAATAACAGCATTAAGCTGCGTATTTTTTGAATCCAGTATCTGTTGCAACGCTTCTGCCTGCCCTACAGTTCGCGGATATCCATCCAAAACAAAACCGTTTACACAATCAGCTTCATCAATCCGATCTGATACGATTTGATTAACAATACTATCAGGTACCAAAGCACCAGAACTTATAATAGCTTTAGCTTTTTTACCAATCTCCGTTTCTTTGGCAATCACCTCACGCAACATATCCCCTGTTGATAAATGAGGAATGCTATATTCCTCAGTCAACATTTTTGCTTGCGTACCTTTTCCCGCTCCAGGAGGACCTAAAAGAATAACTCTCATCGATTCCTTCTACCTCCACGAAGTTTTGATTTTTTTATCAACCCTTCATATTGGTGGGCAACAAGATGCCCCTGAATTTGAGCAACCGTATCAAGTGTAACAGTAACAACAATCAACAAGGATGTTCCCCCAAGATAAAAAGGAACCTGTAATGCAGATATCATAAATTCAGGTAACAAACAAACCAAGATAATATAAAGTGCGCCCACAACAGTAATACGCGTCAAAACGTAATCAATATATTCGGCTGTACGCTCACCTGGACGAATCCCTGGAATAAAACCAGAATGTTTTTTCAACTGATCTGCAGTATCACTTGGATTAAACACAATAGCTGTATAAAAAAAGCAAAAAAACGCCATTAAAAATGCATAAACAATCATATAAAGTGGCTGTCCATGACCAAGAGCATAAGAAATCTCCTGAACCCATTGTGGCATTTTATCAGAAAAATTATTAATAGTGGCAGGTAATAATAATAAAGATGAAGCAAAAATAGGTGGAATAACACCAGCAGTATTCAACTTTAAAGGAAGATGCGACATATCTCCTTGAAACATTTGATTACCGACCTGACGTTTCGGGTATTGGATAAGAATTCGCCGTTGCGCACGCTCTATAAAAACAATAAACCCAATAACCAAAACAGCAATAAGAACGATTCCTATTAAAAGAAAAGTTGATAAATCAGCCTGACTATGAGCTGTCAAAAGCTGAGCAAAAGTAGAAGGAAAGTTAGCTACAATCCCTGTAAAAATGATAAGAGAAACCCCATTACCAATACCACGTGACGTAATTTGCTCGCCAAGCCACATAAGAAACATCGTTCCGCCAACAAGCGTAATAACAGAAGAAATACGAAACATAAGACCTGGTTCTAAAACAATTTGAAGCCCCGACCCTATACCGCTTTCAAGCGCAACCGCAATACCAAAAGCTTGTAGGATTGCCAATACGACTGTTACATAACGCGTATATTGATTGATAATCTTACGACCTAAATCCCCTTCTTTTTTAAGAGTTTCCAAAGAAGGAATAATAGATGTTAACAATTGCACAATAATAGATGCCGATATATAAGGCATGATACCCAGCGCAAAAATAGCCATACGCCCAACGGCACCTCCAGCAAACATATTAAAGAGTCCTAATACACCCGACGCGTGATGTTCAAATGTTTGCCGCAAAGCATCGATATTGATACCTGGAAGAGAGATGTAAGTGCCAAAACGATATACAAGAAGCGCCAACAGAGTAAACCAGATACGTTTCTTTAATTCAGTTGCACGCGAAAAGGTGCCGAAGTTTATATTGGAAGCAAATTGCTCTGCTGCTGATGCCATAAAACGTCTCCACTTTACACTCCAGTTCTTTAAATCACAGAAGTATAATCCTAAAATTCATATATGCATACATAAACAAATGCAGAACTTAAACAATTCTCCACAAAAGATCCCACAAAACAGATATCATTCTTCTTTAGGTCTCTATTCATATTAAAAAATTATCGAGCAATATCAGGAAGAATAACCTGACCACCCACTTTTTCAATCTTAACACGAGCAGCTTGTGAAACACCAGAAACATGAAAGGTAATCTTAGTTTTCAAATCACCAGCAGAAAGAAGACGAACCCCATCTTTTTCACGACGAATAATACCAGCCTCTTTCAAAGAAACCATATCAACAGGCTTTTCAATATTCAACTTACCTGCATCAACTGCCAACTGAATACGTCCTAGTGAAACTTCATTGTAGGTTTTAGCAAAGAAATTCCTAAATCCACGTTTTGGCAAACGACGATAGATAGGCATTTGCCCACCTTCAAAACCATTAAGGGAAACACCAGAACGTGACTTTTGCCCTTTTACACCACGACCACCAGTCTTACCCATACCGGAACCAATACCACGCCCAACACGCTTACGATTTTTTGTTGCGCCTTCGCAATCACGCAGTTCATTGAGTTTCATATCTAATACTCCCGCAACCCTTAACCTTCATCTATAACGCGAACAAGATGCCGAACCCGAGCAATCATACCCCGCACACAAAGTGTATCATCTAAAACGCGCCGACGACGCATTTTATTTAGTCCAAGCCCCTTTAAGGTTGCACGCTGAATCTGTGAGTTTCGAATAGGGCTTCCAATTTGTTCCACAGTCACAGTTTTACCACTCTGAGATTTTTTCTGAACCATTTCCTAATTCCTTTTCTGATAATCTCAGAAACTACCCTTCTAGGTCGACTAAATGGCGACGACGCGCCTGCAAAGTCGAATACTTTATACCACGTTGAGCAGCAATATCTCTAGGATGCACTTGATGTTTCAATGCATCAAATGTTGCACGAACCATGTTATAAGGATTCGACGATCCTAGTGATTTTGCAACGACATCCTGCATACCAAGAGCTTCAAAAATAGCACGCATCGGTCCCCCAGCAATAATACCAGTACCAGCAGAAGCCGAACGTAGCAAAACACGCCCAGCTCCGTGACGACCTTCAAGATCATGATGCAATGTACGCCCAGACCGAAGCGGAACATAAATCATCCCACGTTTTGCAGATTCCGTTGCTTTACGAACGGCTTCTGGAACTTCACGGGCTTTACCATGTCCAAAACCCACACGCCCTTTTTGATCTCCAACGACAACAAGAGCGGCAAAACCAAAACGCCGACCACCCTTTACAACTTTAGCAACACGATTGATATGAACGAGCCTATCGACAAATTCATTATCGCGTTCTTCTCTCTCACCACGTTCTTTTTGTGCCATTCCTCATTCCTTTTTCTTTTCCGGAAGCACGATAACAAAGTCCCTCATCAAACTGGAAGAACTTAAACGAAATACTCTAAACTCTCCTTACTCATTCACAAATAAGAAATTTTAGAAATTCAAACCACCTTCACGAGCAGCTTCAGCTAAAGCTTTGACGCGACCATGGTACACATACGCTCCACGATCAAAAACCACCTCATTAACACCCGCTTTCTTCGCACGCTCAGCAATTAACTTACCAACAGCAAAGGCCGCCTTTTTATCAGCACCACTCTTTAACGATTTTTTCAAATCACTTTCAAGAGTAGAGGCTGAAACAAGTGTACATCCCCGCAAATCATCGATAACTTGAGCATAAATATTCTGATTTGAACGATAAACACTAAGCCGAGGACGATCATGAGAAACCATTTTAATTCTACGACGAACACGCCTTGCACGACGTTGGATAATGTCCTTAGATGAAACCATAATACAAAATCCTTATTTCTTTTTACCTTCTTTACGGAAGATACGTTCATCTGCATGCTTAACACCTTTACCTTTATAAGGCTCAGGCCTACGATACTCACGAATCTCCGCTGCAACTTGTCCAACTTGCTGTTTATCAATTCCAGAAACAACAATTTCCGTTGGCTTAGGAACAGTCACAGTAACACCCGACGGAACTTTATAAACCACATCATGCGAAAAACCCAGAGATAGTTGAACATCCTTACCCTGCAAAGCAGCACGATAACCAACCCCATTAATCTCCAACCTCTTTTCAAAACCATCTTTCACACCACAAAAAATGTTCTCAATCATTGAGCGCGACATACCCCATTTAGAACGCGCATCTTTTGACTGATCCCGCGGCATAACTGATATGATATTGTCCTCAAGTTTGACTAAGACTTCATCATTGACGACGTAACTCAGCTCACCTTTTGGACCTTTTGCCTTAACCAGCTGACCTTCAACAGTAGCAGTAACTCCAGAAGGAATTGAAATGGGTTTCTTTCCAATACGAGACATTGTTCTAACCTACTTTTTCTTCCGTTTTCTTGACATAACTTAGAAAACACGACAAAGGAGTTCTCCACCAACATTCTGTTCACGCGCCTCATGATCTGCCATGACGCCTTTAGGAGTCGATAAAATCGAAATACCAAGGCCATTTGCCACCTGAGGAAGTGACTTAGCAGAAACATACACACGACGCCCTGGCTTTGATACACGTGAAATCTCACGAATAGCAGCCAGCCCTTCAAAATACTTCAATTCGATTTCAATTTCAGCTTTTCCATCACCTAAATCAATTCGATTATATCCGCGAATATAACCTTCCGACTGAAGAACATCAAGAACGTGTGCACGAAGCTTCGAAGCTGGAGTAACTACTTTACCTTTTTTACGACCAAGTGCATTACGAATACGTGTTAACATATCACCAAGAGGATCTGACATAGACATTAAATAATCTCCTCTTACCAACTAGACTTTACAATACCAGGAATATAGCCAATAGAGCCAAGCTCACGCAACGCAATTCGCGACATTTTTAATTTACGATAATAAGCCCGCGGACGACCTGAAACCTCACAGCGATTACGAATACGAACTTTCGAAGAATTACGCGGCAACTCTGCCAACTGAACAGAAGCTTTAAAACGTTCTTCAAGAGAAACCTTCTGATCCATAACTATTGCTTTCAAACGTGCACGACGAGCAGCATAGCACTTTACCATCAACTCACGACGCTTATTTTTTTCAACGGCACTTACTTTGGCCATAATTTCACCTCACTACGCTTGCCGTTACGAACGAAAAGGAAAATTAAAAGCACGCAATAACTCACGAGCTTCATCATCCGTTTTTGCTGTCGTACAAACAATAATATCCATGCCCCAAATTTGATCAACTTTATCATAGTTGATTTCTGGAAACACAATGTGTTCTTTAATACCCATAGCAAAATTGCCACGACCATCAAAACTCTTTGGATTTAAACCACGAAAGTCACGAACCCGCGGAAGAGCAATCGTCACAAGACGATCTAAAAACTCAAACATACGATCTTTACGCAATGTAACTTTAGCCCCAAGAGGCATTCCTTCACGAACCTTAAAGGTCGCAATAGAATTACGCGCACGCGTAACAACAGCCTTCTGACCCGTTATTAGCCCTAAATCCTCAGCAGCAAGGGAAGGTTTCTTGGAATCAGCAGTTGCTTCACCTATCCCCATATTTATTACAACTTTATCAATCCGCGGAATTTGCATTGCATTTCTGTAATTAAACCTCTCTTGAAGCACTTTACGAATCACTTCAAAATAATGCGCTTTCATACGCGGTATTTGTCTTTCCTCAGCCATTAATCAACTCTCCCGAACGCTTGGCAAAACGAACCTTATTACCATCTGCATTCACACGAAAGCCTACACGTGTAGGCCTACCATCTTTAGGATCAGCAATCGCCAAATTAGACAGATGAATCGGAGCTTCTTTAGAAATAATTCCAGCTTCTTGCTTCTGCGTTTGACGTTGATGACGTTTAATCATATTAATCCCACGAACAAAAGCCTTATTCTCTTTTGGACTAACCCTAATTACTTCACCACTACATCCTTTATCCTTACCGGACAAAACAACAACTTTATCACCTTTTCGAATCTTCTGCATAACATTTACTCCTTACAGAACTTCAGGAGCAAGCGAGATGATCTTCATATGATTCCTACCACGCAATTCACGGGGAACAGGTCCAAAGATACGAGTACCGATCGGCTCTTTTTTATTATCCACCAAAACCGCAGCATTACTATCAAAACGAATGACACTACCATCTGCGCGACGAATATCCTTAGCAGTACGAACCACAACAGCTTTCATAACATCACCTTTTTTAACACGTCCACGAGGAATTGCATCCTTAACCGAAACAACAATAATGTCACCGACCGAAGCATATTTCCGCTTTGAACCGCCTAACACTTTGATGCACATGACACGACGCGCTCCAGAATTATCAGCAACGTCGAGGTTTGTTTGCATCTGAATCATGACTGGCCACCTTCTCTTAATACATATATCCGATTGTACCTTTTACACACTCGGATTTGCCTGCCAAATAACGATAAAGTTATCGCCTTCAAATTTATCAATGATAACCACACTGTTAAATTCTAAAACAATAAGCTTAACTCATTACGCTACATTGTCTTTTACAACAATCCAACATTTATCTTTCGAAATTGGTCTAGATTCTTGAATAGAAACTTGATCCCCAATCTTAAATTGGTTGTTTTCGTCATGCGCTTTATAATTTTTAGACTGCCGAACAGTCTTCTTAAGAAGCGGATGAGAATAACGGCGTTCAACTTTGACAACAACAGTCTTATCATTTTTGTCGCTAATAACAACACCCTGCAAAACGCGTTTAGGCATCTCTTATTTCCTTAAACCTTACTTTCACTTATCTTTTGACGAAGAAAAGTTTTAATACGCGCAATATCACGACGAACTTGTCTAACGCGCGCAGTCTTTTCTAATTGACCTGTTGCTTTTTGAAAACGCAAATTAAATTGCTCTTTCTTTAACTTAGCCAATTCATCTTTCATTTGGTCGAGCGTTTGCGCCCGTAATTCTGTGGCTCTCATCGCTTAACCTCACTATTCAGCAATACGCTGGATGAAATGCGTTTTTATAGGCAACTTTGCAGCACCCAATCTTAGTGCTTCACGTGCAACATCCTCCGGAACTCCATCAAGCTCAAACATGACGCGCCCAGGAGCAACACGTGCAGCCCAATAATCAACACTTCCCTTACCTTTACCCATACGAACTTCAGTCGGTTTAGATGTAACCGGAAGATCTGGAAAAATACGAATCCACACACGACCAGAACGCTTCATATAACGTGTAATCGCACGACGGGCCGCTTCAATTTGACGAGCAGTGACCCGCTCCGGCTCAACAGCCTTCAAACCGTAGGCACCGAAATTCAAATCCGTACCACCCTTCGCAAAACCGTGAATACGGCCTTTGAACTGTTTACGGAACTTTGTGCGCTTTGGCTGCAACATTGTTCTCTACTCCAAATTTTAGTTCAATCTCAAAAACTAAGCATTTTCGCGGCGACGATTCGATGAAGAACCAGATTGATCAGCTTCCGTAGCACGACGTTCTGAAGCCATCGGATCATGCTCAAGAATCTCACCCTTAAAGACCCAAACTTTAATACCACAAATACCATAAGCAGTCTTAGCTTCTGCTGTACCGTAATCAACATCAGAACGCAAGGTATGAAGTGGAACACGACCTTCACGATACCATTCCATACGAGCAATTTCAGCACCACCAAGACGGCCAGAACAATTGATACGAATACCTTCCGCACCAAGACGCATAGCAGACTGAACAGCACGCTTCATTGCACGACGAAAAGCAACACGACGCTCTAACTGTTGAGCAATTGATTGCGCAATAATTGTCGCATCAATCTCCGGTTTACGAATCTCCACAATATTCAATGAAGTTTCAGCATCCGTCATTTCTGATAGCTTACGACGAAGCTTTTCGATATCAGCACCCTTTTTACCAATAATCAAACCAGGACGTGCAGAATGAATCGTAATACGACACTTTTTATGAGGACGCTCAATAACAACCTTAGAAATAGCTGCCTGTTTAAGCTCCTCAAGCACATATGAACGAATTTTCAAATCTTCATGAAGAAGGCGCCCATATTCACCACTATCAGCATACCAACGAGAGTCCCAAGTCCGATTAACACCAAGACGAAGTCCTATTGGATTGATCTTCTGCCCCATTACGCGGCCTCCACTTTTTCGGTAACTTCACGAACAATAACAGTAAGATGCGAAAATGGACGTTCAATTCTACTAGCACGCCCTCGACCACGAACATGAAAGCGCTTCATCACTATCGACTTACCAACATAAGCTTCCGCCACAACAAGCGAATCAATATCAAGATCGTGGTTATTTTCTGCATTTGCAATTGCTGATTCAAGCGTTTTTTTCACAGTAGCAGCAATACGCTTGCGTGAAAACATCAAATCAGCGAGCGCTACATTAACTCTTTTACCACGAATCATTGCAGCAACTAAATTAAGCTTCTGCGGACTAACACGAATTGTCCGCGTGACAGCTCTTGCTTCATTATCTTTAAGCTGGCGCGAAACTTTAGCTTTTCCCATTCCTACTTCCTCTTCGCTTTCTTATCGGCACCATGACCATAATAAGTTCGGGTAGGAGCGAACTCACCAAACTTATGCCCAACCATCTCTTCAGAAACAGAAACAGGAATATGCTTATTACCGTTGTAAACACCAAAAGTTAAACCAACAAATTGCGGTAAAATAGTAGAGCGACGACTCCATATTTTTATAACTTCGTTGCGCCCACTTGAACGTACCTTCTCTGCTTTACCAAGAAGATAGCCGTCAACAAACGGACCTTTCCACACTGAACGAACCACCTCAGACTACCTTTCTCATTTCTTGCGTTGATGACGCGTACGCATAATAAATTTATCAGTAGCTTTATTGGAGCGCGTACGCTTACCTTTCGTAGGTTTACCCCAAGGAGATACTGGATGGCGCCCCCCCGATGTACGACCTTCACCGCCACCGTGTGGATGATCAACGGGGTTCATAGCAACACCACGAACATGTGGACGCTTACCACGCCAACGTGACCGACCTGCTTTACCATCATTAATATTCCCATGATCAGGATTTGAAACAGCGCCAACAGTTGCAAAACAGCTACTCGGAACCAAACGCTGCTCACCAGAATTTAAACGAAGAATAGCCATGCCATGATCTCGTCCAACCAACTGCGCATAAGCACCTGCTGAACGTGCAATCTGCCCTCCTTTTCCTGGCTTCATCTCAACATTATGAATAATTGTACCTACAGGCATATTAGCAAGAGGCATAGCATTACCTGGTTTAACATCCACATTTAAACCAGCCATAACAGAATCACCGACACCAAGACGCTGTGGTGCAAGAATATAACTCAATTGCCCATCCTCATAGCGGATTAAAGCAATAAAAGCGGTACGATTAGGATCGTATTCTAAACGCTCAACCTTTGCTGAAACATCACGTTTAAGACGCTTAAAGTCGACAAACCGATAACTACGTTTATGTCCACCACCCTGAAAACGAGCAGTAACACGACCGCGATTATTACGTCCCCCCTTTGAAGACAAACCTTCTGTTAACATCTTTACAGGTTTTCCCTTATAAAGACAAGAACGTTCCACAATAACAAGCTGACGCTGCCCAGGTGTCATTGGATTAAATTGCTTAAGTGCCATTATTCCTATCTCCGAGCCTCTTAAAGACCTGTCGAAACGTCGATAGTCTGACCACTGGCCAGAGTTACGATCGCTTTTTTGACATCACTCTGCCGACCAACTATACCTTTGAAACGCTTCACTTTACCCTTACGGACTATCGTGTTAACTGCTTTAACTTTTACGCTAAAAAGCGCTTCAATAGCAGCCTTAATCTCAGGCTTCGTCGCTTTCGGCGCGACATTAAAAGCAACTTGATTATACTCAGAAATCATAGTCGCCTTTTCAGTAATAACTGGACTAATAATTATATCATAATGGCGAAGATCTGTCATTTAAAACGCTCCTCAAGAGCCTCAATAGCTGCTTTTGATAAAACAAGTTTGCTGCGACGCAAAATATCATAAACATTAATTCCCTGAATAGGCAAAATGTCAATATTAGGGATATTAGAGGCTGCACGAAAAAAGTTAATATCAATCTCTTTACCACCAATCAAGAGAGCGTTATTAAATCCAAGCTTAGAAAAATGAGAAACAAGCATTTTCGTTTTAGCATCCTTAACAGTCAACTCATCCACAACAATTAAATCTTTTGCTTTTAATTTTGCAGATAAAGCAAGACGTAACCCAAGAGCACGAATCTTTTTAGGAAGATCATGCGCATGGCTACGAACCACCGGTCCATGTGCCTTACCCCCACCTCTAAACTGCGGTGCACGTGCAGATGAATGTCGAGCACGCCCAGTTCCTTTCTGTTTAAACATTTTTGCCCCTGTTCGCGACACATCAGAACGACCTTGGGATTGATGACTTCCCTGCTGACGACGTGCAAGCTGCCAACGAACAACACGTTGCAAAATATCCTCACGCGGTACAAGATCAAAAATAGCTTCAGAAACCTTTAATTTGCCAGCTTCATTACCATCAAGAGTTTTAATTACAAGATCCATTATTAGGCTCCCTCAACTTCAGAGGTTTCCGTCACCGGAATAACCATTTCCGCTTTCTCCTTCACAAGACGGCGAATACCAGCAGGCTTTGGAGCATTATCAGGAAGACGCTTCTTCACAGCATCCCGTATCAAAATCCAAGAACCTTTAGAACCAGAAACAGCACCACGCACTAAAATTAAACCACGCTCACTATCAGTGGAAATAACTTCAATATTCTGTGTTGTTACACGCACTTGCCCCATATGGCCAGCCATTTTTTTGCCTTTAAAAACTTTACCAGGATCTTGGCACTGCCCTGTAGAACCATGAGCACGATGTGTGATCGAATTACCATGGGAAGCACGATGCCCACCAAAGTTATGTCGTTTCATAACACCAGCAAACCCCTTACCAATACTGGTACCAGTCACATCAACTCTTTGTCCTGGAACAAAATGTTCCACTGTAATCTCAGTACCAACATCAAGAAGATTGTCGGGACTCACACGAAACTCTGCTATTTTGGCTTTAGGCTCAACAGAAGCCTTAGCAAAATGTCCACGAAGAGCTTGTGAAGTATTCTTAACCTTAGCAAAGCCTACACCTAATTGAACAGCAGTATAACCATTCTTTTCAACTGTACGCTGAGCAATGACTTGACAATTCTCCAAACGAAGTACCGTCACCGGCACATGCTCACCAGCATCATTATAAATACGGGTCATGCCCAGCTTCTGTGCTATTACACCTGAACGCATCGGGTCTGTTCCTTCTGTCCTCAAACCTCAGAGCTTAATTTCTACATCCACACCAGCAGAAAGATCGAGCTTCATAAGCGCATCCACTGTTTGCGGCGTTGGATCAACAATGTCAAGAAGACGCTTATGTGTTCGCATCTCAAACTGCTCACGACTTTTCTTATCGATATGCGGTCCACGATTGACCGTAAACTTCTCAATCCGCGTCGGAAGCGGAATGGGACCACGGACATTTGCACCGGTACGTTTAGCAGTCGATACGATCTCACGCGTCGACGTATCAAGAATTCTATGATCAAACGCTTTCAAGCGAATGCGAATATTCTGACTGTTCATGCTCTTTATTTCCCTGTTATACAAAGTGCCTTCAATAATCAAAGCACTCAACAAGCATTATTTATTCAATGATCTTAGAGACGATACCGGCACCAACAGTACGACCACCTTCACGAATAGCAAAACGAAG
>NZ_JBHIQH010000064.1:0-19122 GCF_042196485.1 Bartonella sp. AD24XZML
GCAAAGCGCAATTAACCTTGAAAAAAGGAACACGCATAACTTTGGCATTAGGCAATGATACTTTGGTTGCAAGTTATACGGTAGATACAAGAATAAGCGTTCCTTCTCTTTCGGCGGGGAAGGATTATTATGTTTATTTGGTTTCTGATGGAGGACAGTCTCATAAAATTGTTGTATCAGAAAACTCTACGTATCCAAACGGTTACAGCGTCAATAATTCGCGAAAGATAGGAGGGTTTCATACGCTTTGTGCGGATGTTGGTACGATTTCTGGTCACCCCTTGTCTGGTTATAGGGCAGGGGATATTTTACCCAATTCAGTTTGGTGTTTAAATCACCGCCCTTATAGTTCACCAGAAGGTATGGTTTATGATCCTTTGCAAGATCTTTGGGTTGATATTTATCTTCAATCAGGCACCGGTGAAAATACGAAATCAATGTATCGTACCAATATAACAACAAACCGTAATTATACCGAACATGTAACAGATATGGCGCGTGTTAAAAAATCTTTACTGAGTGATGAAGCGTTTGCTTCTGCTATGTATGGAAGCAATGAAAAGACACATATTGTTGGCAAGAAAGAACCAACCTCTAAGGTTTCAGGTGGATATAAGGATACGGCGAATCGTCGAATGATCTCGCATATCGGTTGTGAGGATGGTTGCGGTTATGTTTGGCAATTTTTATCGGGCACGTTTCCTATACCCATAAGCCGTACGCAAAATACGTTTGAAATGAGAGCATTGTTAGGGGGTGGTAGCTGGAGTAATACAACGGATAATGGGCGTTTTACTCGAGCCACCATGATCGTCAATGGTGGAAATGAACAAGTTGCGGCGCGTGGATGTAGCCATACGCGTCATTTTGTTTAGGAGGGAGAGATGATAGAATATCCAGAACATTTAAATAGCAAAGAAGATTATCTGAACATGCTTTCTTTTGACAAAGTTGAAACAGTAAGAAGGCTAGAGATGCTTTTGACAACGCGTTTTTATTGGTTTTTTGTCAAAGAACTCAGTGAAGGGGAAGAGGGGGTAGAAGATGATACGCATAAGGTTTGTCGAACAACAGAAATACCGTTTGATTCAAATGGTGATTTTGTCGAAAAGCGTTGTCAGTATGAATTACAGGAAAGTGAATATGCGCCGCTCTTTCAGCTTGGCTTTGGTGTTGACGAAGTCGAGCAACTGATCAAAGAGCATAGTCAATAGAGATCATAAAAAAACATTTTTATCCAGCCTCACTTTTGTGGGGCTTTTTTTATGGAGCGTCAGATGAGAAAGATATCGAAAGAAGGATTAGAGCTTATCAAACAATGGGAAGGTTTGCGTTTAGAGGCTTATAGAGATACAGCATGTATCTGGACCATTGGTTATGGTCATACCAGCAATGCAGGTCAACCGCTTGTCAAAAAAGGCATGCGTATTACGCAAAAGCAAGCGGAAGAAATCCTTTGTGAAGACTTAAAGCAATTTGAGCAGACGGTAGAGGAATCGGTGACGGTTTCGTTAACGGATTGCCAATTCGCGGCATTGGTCTCATTTTGCTATAATGTAGGAACAGCTGCTTTTCGCAAGTCAACCTTGTTGAAGAAGCTTAATCAAGGGGATTATGAAGCCGTACCCTTAGAATTACAGAAATGGAATAAGGTCGGTGGGAAGCCTCTTGCGGGTTTAGCCAACCGTCGAGCAGCAGAAGCGGGATTATGGGTAAAAGGGGCTTATGTTTCTTCGAATTATCAAAGGGTAGAAACGAAAACAGCAAGCGGTCTTTTAAAGATAGAAGCGCTTGCCCCGATTATAGGGTCTTGTTCTGGTTTTGGTGGCTTGTTGGTTGGCAATGGTCCGGTGCAATGGGCTTTAGCAGGCATGATGGTTTTAGCGGCTGTAACGGGCATAGTGATTGTCGCCAAGCGGTTTGGGGAGCAACGCTTATGATTTTTTGGCTAAAGAAATATTCTCTGATGTTTACAGCGGCTTTAGCCGTTTTTTTTATGGCTTTAGCCAAGGCGTTTCAGCTTGGCAAGCAAAGCGAACGGCAAAAGCAAACAGAGAATGCTTTAAAGACAGCAACAACCCGTCTTGAGGTAGAAAATGAAGTTAATCGAAAAAGTGATGCTGGTGTGCGCTCTGAACTTTCTCGTTGGGTGCGCGGCAAATAGGTCTGTTTCTTGTGGTGGCTGGTTGCCCATTTATTTAGATAATAAGGATGTTGCGGTCATCAGTTCCAACCTTGCAAGAGATATTTTGAAGCATAACAAGCAGGGAGCCCATTTATGTGGTTGGAAAGATGGTCAAGAAACGAAGCAGCAAAGATAAAGATCTTACAGAAACAGAACAACAGCTTCTTCATGAGATGATAGAGACGTATCAAGGCTTAAAGATGATGTCACGCTTTATGAAGTGGATTGCCTTCATTGTCTTTATGTTTGTTATTGATTTTGCCCGCCTTATGGATGCACTCGATAATATCTTATCATACCTCAAAAAATGGATAACAAAAAGTTAGAATTAGAGACTCTTTGGACATCAGGATTTACTATCCCCCCCGAAAAAAACTCTTGATTCGTAATAATTGAAGAAAATCATAAAAAGATTTGTTAGAATCAGAAGAAAATATTTCTTCTCTAATAGGACTTTTTATATGGTTACATCTTTTGGTAAAATTTTACGGAAACTTCGCATTGATCACTCNAAGAAATTAGACATATCTGTAGCATTTTTATCTTCTGTCGAGATTGGCAAAAAATCTGTTCCTGTAGGACTGGAGGAAAAGATCATAGAGCTTTATGGTTTAGATAAAGAGAAGGCTTCTCTCTTAAAAAAAGAAGCCTATGCATGTCGCAAGAGTTTTACAATCAAATCTTCAGACCCATTTCGCGGTGAAATTATTGGTATGTTTGTTAGAAACTTAGAGAATTTTTCACAAGAAGATTTAGCAAAACTAAAAAAATTTTTCGAGAAAATCGACGAAAAAAGAGGACTCCTATAGAGGAATAGCAGAAAATCCTATTCCCGTACTTTTATCTACACACCCCGTACCTTAAAAAAGATATTTAAAATTAATAAGTTATTTTTAATAAAAAAAGAAGTGGCTCCCCGGGCCGGATTCGAACCAGCGACCAACCGGTTAACAGCCGGTTGCTCTACCGCTGAGCTACCGGGGAATGGTGCCCAATCATCTCTTTGAAAAGGCTATAGCAAAGCAATACTGATTTGCAAAGAATAAAATTACTTTTTTTTAAAAAATATGATAAATTGTGTAATAAGAGGAAAAAAGGCGAGAGAATATTTCTACACCTTGACGGATGCGTTGCCTTCCCTTATTGAAACCTTTATGTTTGTTGACGAGGCCTCGTGGCGGAATGGTTACGCAGAGGACTGCAAATCCTTGTATCCCGGTTCGATTCCGGGCGAGGCCTCCAGCCGATTTTAAACGAAACGGCTTTTAGGGGAGATGAGGTATAGGAAAATAGATTATTTCCCTCTATTCTTGTGAAGACACTTTTGTATGAGAGATTATACAGTTAAAATCTAATTGTTGACTGTAGCATCCTTTTTTCTAACACCCATAGTTTAAGAGATCTTCGTCCCTTGTTGTCGTTGTTTTGTTTGTTTTTTGTAGGTTAGGAGAAAATATTCGTTATGGTTGCAGATTTTGCTGAGCTTCGTCGCAAAATGGTTGACAATCAAATTCGTACAGTCGATGTAACGGATTTATCAGTTCTTGAAGCCTTTTTAACGGTATCTCGTGAAGATTTTGTATCGGAAGATATGAAAGTATTAAGTTATCTTGATACTGATATTGTTCTATGTCCAGTGCAAGATGGGGTTTCTGCACGCTATTTGATGAAACCTGCGTCTCTAGCGAAATTACTACAGCTTGCCGCTGTAAAATCATCAGATGTTGTTTTAGATATTGGTGCAAATAGTGGTTATTGTGCAGCGTTGCTTGCAAAACTTGCAGGGTCTGTGATTGCGCTGGAAAGTGATAAATCTCTCTTTGAACGTGCTCTTGAAGCTTTAGAACGTAATCAATGTGATAATGTGGTTGTCGTTCATGGTCCATTAGAGCAAGGATATGCCGTTGAGGGACCTTATGATGTGATTTTCATTGAGGGATCTGTTGATTTTATTCCTCAAGGTATCTTTGATCAAATGAAAGACTGTGGACGTCTTGTTGTGGTTGAAGGGCATGGAAATGCTGCTGTTGCACAAATCTATATAAAAGAAGATGGGATCATCTCGGCTCGTCGTGCTTTTAACCTCGCTGTAAAGCCTCTTCCTTGTTTTTTCAAAACACCTGGTTTTGTGTTTTAGTGCTTGTTTGTTTTGTGAATAAAAGATAATTTTGTAATTTATTTGGGGTTTGTTATTGTGTGTATTATGTTTAGAGTAAACAAGAAGTTTCAGGCGTGTTTATTGCTGGTGCTGAGTGTTTTTCTATCAGAGGCTGTTTGTGCTGAAACATTGATGGATGCCTTTTCTAAGGCTTATAAATATAATGCTAAGTTGAATAGTGAACGTGCAGCTGTGCGTATATCCAGTGATGATGTTGTCATTGCGCGATCGGGGCTATTGCCACAAGTTGAGGGGGTTGGGAACTATGGGCGCAATAAGTCTTTTACAGGTCCTTATGTCACTTCTGGATCTATAGGAGTGAGATTAAATCAAAGATTATTTGATGGTTTTATCACGCAAAATATCTTTTCTTCAGCTCAAGTTAAGTTGCAGGCTCAGCGTGAATATCTTCGTAATGTTGAACAAAATACGTTTCTGGAGGCGGTGACCGCTTATGCTAATGTCTATCACGCACGTCGTGTTGCCGATCTTCGGAGAGAAAATTTGGCAGCTCTTGAGGAGCAAGTTCGTTCCAATAAAGCAAAATTTGATGTGGGTGAAGGAGGGCATGTTGATCTTGCTCAAGCTCAAGCTGCACGTTCCGTGGCGGTTTCAGAGCTGAGTCTTGCTCGTGCTGATGTAAAAGCAGCAGAGGCAGTGTATCGACAAGTTATTGGTTCTGATCCTGAAAAGTTAAAACGCCCACCTGTAGCCAAAGATTTTCCCGTCAACCTTGATATGGCTTACCAAGTGAGCGTTGTGATGCATCCAGCAATCCTTTATGCTAAATATTTAGTCGATGCGAGTGCTTATAATGTAAAGGCGAAAGAAGGGGCATTGCTCCCTAAAGTTGATTTTTCTGCAACCGCATCTTATAATCGAATCTACAGTGGGGTTGGAGAAGATGGCGTTTCTAAATCGATAGGGTTGTCAGTAAGTGTCCCAATCTTTGAAGGAGGGCGTACGTCTGCGCAAATTCGCCAATCAAGGGAACAGCTTGGACAGGCCCAGCTTCAACTCGATTTGGCGCATAGTAATACGCGACAAGCACTTACTTCTGCTTGGTTTCAGTTGGAGGGCGCTCGCTCATCTGTTATTGCTTACTGTGAAAGTGTTCGTGCTGCTGAAATTGCTCTGAAAGGTCGTGTTCAAGAAAATCGTGTAGGGCAAGCAACGACGCTGGATGTTTTAAATTCTCGTACTCTATTGATTAATGCTCAGATTGCGCTTGCAATGGCAGAGCGTAATGCTGTTGTGGCGAGCTATAGTGTTCAATCTTCTATTGGTAAATTGACTGCAAGTTATTTAGGTTTAAAAACAATTAAATATATCCGATAATACATAAAAGTATCTCTTTGAATCTTATTAAATTATTTTAGTTTTTAAAAGATTAGTAAATCAACAGTTGAATATGTTGAAAGATATTGCGGCGAGATATTATTTTTATAAGTGTAGAAAACTGTGTGTAGCGCCCTCTTTATGACAAGCATATTTGAAAATATCGTAGGAGGCATGTTGATCTTATAATTCTTTTGCATACACTGAAAATATGATTCTATTTGTTGTTGCGTCTTTGAGAGGTTGTAAAGTATGGTACAGAGTTCAAGCGTGTTACGTGAGCCAAGTATGGATGAAATTTTAACATCTATTCGTGAAATAATCGAAGAAAATGCGGTTCAATCTGATCACTTTTTAAATGAAGATGTTGCAGTGAATGCTTCAGAAGTGGCATCCGAGGGTATTTATGATACAACCTTATCGGTTGATGATGCTATGAAAGCTTTAGCTGATCGTATTGGTCTTTCTTCTGAAAATCAAGGAGGGAAGATAACGCAAGAGAAAGAGGATATAGAGGCAGAAAATAATACAGTTGGTATGGATATGCAAAAGATGAAGCTTTCTTCTGAAGAACGGAATTCTGTTTATAAAGCAAAAGAATATGAAGATGAGATAAGGAAATCACAGTCAGACGCTGGAAGGGATGGTCATGTGGAATTGTCTGCATATTGTATTTCTTCTGCAGAAAAGATTGCAAAGGATGTGTTGCGTCCTGCTATAGCAGAATGGTTACAGTCTAAATTGCCTATTTTGCTGGAAGATATTTTGCGTGAAGAGATTGTGAAGGCGATTAAAAAATCGTCTTAATTATTTTTTATATTATTTTTATGTTTTTCATTTTATGGGGATTTTGTTTGCGATTTTGCGAGCTCTCTAGTGAATGGCTGAGATTCACGAGATTCTGATCAGGTTTTGATCATATATTGTGTTTTTCAGCGGCGTTATGGATGGATAGAATGTTAGAAAAAAACTATGATGCTGCCTCTATAGAGCAACGGGTTGCAAAGAGATGGGAGACGCGTGGGGCTTTTAAAGCGGGAGCTGGTTCTAAAAGCGGTGCAGAACCTTTTTGCGTTATGCTTCCTCCTCCTAATGTTACGGGCTCACTTCATATGGGGCATGCGCTCAATACGACAATTCAAGATATAATAGTTAGATTTCAGCGGATGCGTGGCAGAAATGTGTTGTGGCAGCCTGGTATGGATCATGCTGGGATTGCTACGCAAATGGTAGTGGAGCGTCAACTTGCAGAACGCCAAGAGCCAACGCGTCAAGAAATGGGGAGAGAAAAGTTTATTGAGCGTATTTGGGAATGGCGTTATGAAACTGGAGGCGTTATTGCAAACCAGTTGCGTCGCCTTGGGGTTTCATGTGATTGGTCGCGTGAGCGGTTTACAATGGATGAGGGGGTGTCGCAGGCGGTTCATGAAGTCTTTGTCACGCTTTATAAGCAAGGGTTGATATATAGGGATAAGCGCCTCGTCAATTGGGACCCTAAATTGTTGACAGCTATTTCAGATCTTGAAGTTGAGCAAAAAGAAGTTCAAGGATATTTGTGGCACTTTAGATATCCACTTGAAGGTAAAATTTTTGATCCAAATGATGCGACAACTTTTATAACAGTGGCAACAACACGACCAGAAACAATGCTTGGTGATACAGGAATTGCTGTTAATCCTGAAGATGAGCGTTATAAAAATCTTATCGGTAAAAATGCTCTTTTGCCGCTTGTTGGTCGTAGGTTATTAATTGTTGGTGATAGCCATGCTGATCCTGAAGCTGGAAGTGGTGCTGTAAAAATCACACCAGCTCATGACTTTAATGACTTTGAAGTAGGACAGCGTAATCATTTACGCTTGATCAATATTTTTACCCAGCAAGCCGAGATTTTTCTTCGTAAAAATGAAGCATTTTTCGATGGTTTGATTTTATCAGATGAATTAAAAATGTTAGTAGAAAATCTCGATAAATCTGATCGTTTTGTTGCTCGCCAGAAGATTGTTTCTTTGATGGAAGAACAGGGATATTTAGCTTCTGTTGATGATCATACCCATATGGTTCCTCATGGAGATCGCAGTGGTGTCCCTATTGAGCCTTTTTTGACAGATCAATGGTATGTTCATGCTGCTGAATTAGCAAAGCCAGCGATAGAGGCTGTTCAACAAGGCAAAACGCAGTTCGTTCCCGATAACTGGAAAAAGACGTACTTCAATTGGATGGAAAATATTCAACCTTGGTGCATTTCTCGCCAATTATGGTGGGGACATCAGATTCCTGCTTGGTATGGTCCTGATGGAACGGTTTTTGTTGAAAAAAGTGAAAAAGAGGCTTTAGATTCAGCTTTTGCTCATTATGGTGAGGTTGTTGAATTAATCCGTGATCCGGATGTTTTAGATACTTGGTTTTCATCAGCTCTTTGGCCTTTTTCAACATTAGGATGGCCAAATAAAACGACTGAATTATCTACTTTTTACCCAACATCTTTATCTGTGACAGGATTTGATATTATTTTTTTCTGGGTTGCTCGTATGATGATGATGGGACTTCACTTTATGGGTGACGTTCCTTTCCCAACGGTTTATGTGCATGCTCTTGTACGGGATCAAAAGGGTGCAAAGATGTCAAAATCAAAGGGAAATATTATTGATCCCTTAGAGCTTATTGATCAATATAGTGCTGATGCACTTCGGTTTACTTTAGCTATTATGGCAGCACAAGGTCGTGATGTAAAACTTGATGTTTCCCGTATTGCTGGTTATCGTAATTTTGCTACGAAATTGTGGAATGCTACCCGATTTGCACAGATGAATGGTGTGAAGCATGATCCAGCTTTTAAACCAGAACAAGCAAAATTGGCGCTTAATCGTTGGATTTTAACAGAGTTATCTAAAACAATTTCAGCGGTTACGACTGGTATTGAACACTATAAATTTAATGAGTCAGCTGCTACTCTTTACCGTTTCATTTGGAATACATTATGTGATTGGTATTTGGAGCTTCTCAAACCTATTTTTCAGGGGGAAAATGAAGATGCTAAAAATGAGGCTCAAGCTTGTACTGCTTGGGTTTTAGATGAAGTTTATAAACTTCTTCATCCTTTTATGCCTTATATGACGGAAGAGTTGTGGTCTCTTACAGAAACGCAAGCCATCAAGCGTGAGGATATGCTCGCATTGACAAAATGGCCAGAGGAAACATTGATAGATGAAGAAGCTGCTGATGATATTAATTGGCTTATTGATGTCGTCACGGGGATTCGGTCTGTACGTTTTGAAATGAATATTCCAGTGGCGACACAAGCATCTCTTGTTGTTGTCGAAGGAGGGGAAGTAACGCGAGAGCGTGTGAAGCGTTATGATGCACTTCTTAAAAAATTAGCGCGTATTGAAGTTATTGATTTCTCTGATAAAGTTCCGGAAGTATCGGCACAAATGATTTTGGGAGAGGCTGTTTTTTGTTTACCATTAGGACAGTTGATTGATTTGGAGGCTGAACGTGTTCGTTTGAGGAAGGATGTCAGTAAAATTGAACAAGATATTGAAAAAATATCGCTTAAGTTAAACAACCCCCAATTTATAGCAAATGCAAAAGCAGAAATTGTTGAGCGTGAGCGGAACAGGGTTGTAGAACTGCGTGCAGCGCAGAAAAAAATATTTGTTGCTTTAGAGCGGTTAGATTGATTTCAACTTTTTCTTTTGTTAGTTTTTCATGAACGATCATAAAATCTCTACTGAAATCCATTGTTTTATGTTTATCATTAAAGAGACATCTTTTAAGGCATCCAAGCCTATTCCACGACGTAGATCATGAGTGGTATAACGGTAAATCCATTGAGCTTCCCTTCTTTATGCTTGTGAAGTAACAAGCGCCGGGGGGGCACCATTCTGTCCAATATCCGGACAACCCTTAGCTCAAACCGTTCGTAAGAGGCACTTTTAGTTCTTTCTTACACAGAGTTTTTATCCACATAGCTCTCTCTGCTTGTAATGTGCAAGCGGATGGTTTTGATTGATTTAACATGGAACAGGTTTGGAATGAGAGAATCTTACGATATTCGAGGTCCTCATTCAATATGCAAAAAGGTAAATTATCATTATAAATCAAAACATTGTTTTATTTCTGTAAAATATCATCATTTAGAGTAGCAATATAAGGCATGTAAAATTACACATGTGGTATTTTTTTGTATGTAGTGGTGAGTATTCTGAGGTAGAACTTGTGTGTAAAGTATGAAGTAACCCCATGTGAAATGATGTCAGGTGCAATCCGTTAAACAAAAAGCTTGTATTGTTTATAGATTGACGGAGACAAAAAACTTCATCTTTAAGGTGGTAAGGCAGTCGTGAAGTTATAAGTTAACTATCATCATTATATTTATCCATCTTTCGTATTGTTTTTTATATTTAAACGCTTACCATTCATCATGTATTCTCTTCATTCTCAAGTTGCTGTTTAATGTACGTTATTTTATTGAACGATTTTTACTCATACGTATAAAATTTTAAGATCGATAAAGCTTAGAATGTTAAAGGATGTGTTACAAAATATAGAATGATGATTTATATTTAAAAATCAATTTGTTGTATATAAAAATGGATACTTAATTTTATCGAACATTTTGGATGATTTTTATCTATTTGTCTTTTCTTTTAAAATTTTTACTTTAAAATCACGTATGCTTCTTACTAAGAAAAAGAGTTTAAATATCTACAAAGAAATTTGTAACAGATATAATCATTAAAATTGAGATAGGGGGGAAATGGTTAATAGGTTTCAGATATGGAAAAAAGTCACGATTGTTGTGATTTTAGGGGGATTCTTTTCGACTGTTTATGTAATAGATGTCAATAGCTTGCAAGAAGCGAATGATGGTTCGTTTTATTTTTTTAAACGTGGCATGTCTGCTTATAAAAATGGGCATATAAATCAGGCTATTGCAGCATTACGTTGTGCAGCTAAGAGAGGTCATATTGGTGCGAATTGGAAACTTGGCTCTATCTATGCAAACGGTGATGGTGTCCCTAAAAATGATTATAAGGCATATAATTTTTTTGCATATATTGTTGAAAAAGGTGCTGATCTTGGTTCAGAGGATGAAAGTTATGTTTCTGATGCATTGGTTAAACTTGCGAGATATATAAAAAAAGGTATTCCTCAATCACCTGTGAAACCTGATCCTTCTTATGCTGCTCATCTTTATATGCAGGCTGCGGTAAACTATGGAAATCCTAAAGCTCAGTATCATTTAGGAAAAATATTTTTAAAGGGAGAGGGAAGGGAGAAGAATCTTATACAAGCAGCACGATGGTTTCAACTTTCAGCAAAAAAAGGAAATCCTTCTGCCCAAGCAATGCTTGGAAATATACTGCTTCAAGAAGGAAAAATTGTCCGTGGGGCAGCAATGTTAACTGCTGCCTATGAAAAAGCTAACGTAAAAGACAAAAATTGGATTCATCCTTTGCAAGAACAGGCTTTTGCTCTTTGTAATGAATCTGAGAGACGTACAGCAATTTCACTGGTTGCTGAGATTTTAAAGAATAACAGTTTTTAAACATCTGATTGTAATATTTTTACATTCTTTCATCTTATATTAAACTCTGTTTTCTTGTATACAAGTTCATAGTAAAGATAGCTTTTTTGATAATCTAATGGCTAATGACTTAGGATTTTAGACAAAAATTCTTGCGTTCTCGGTTTTCTTGCTTGCGGATCAGAAAAAAACTCTTTAGATGAGCAGTCTTCAAGAATTGTTCCTTGATCTATGAAAATAACACGCTCAGAGACTTTTTGTGCAAATCCCATTTCATGGGTTACACAAATCATCGTCATACCTTCTTCTGCTAAGCTAATCATGACATCGAGTACTTCACCTACCATTTCAGGATCTAGAGCAGATGTTGGTTCATCAAAAAGCATGACAAGTGGATCCATAGTTAAGGCACGTGCAATAGCAACACGTTGTTGTTGCCCTCCAGAAAGTTGACCAGGATATTTATCTTTGTGTTCAATGAGGCCAACGCGTTCAAGATATAACAATCCACGTTCAAGTGCTTCTTTTTTGCTTCGTTTTAGGACTTTGATTTGTGCAATTGTCAAATTTTCTGTGACAGATAAATGGGGGAAAAGCTCGAAGTGTTGAAACACCATTCCTACCTGACTTCGCAATTTAGGCAGATTCGTTTTTTTTGAATGAACAGGTATTCCATTAATCCAAATTTTACCTTTTTGAAAAGGGACGAGAGCGTTAATAGTTTTAATGAGTGTTGACTTTCCTGAGCCTGATGGACCACAAACGACAACGACTTCTCCTTTATTAATGTTGGTTGTACAGTTTTTAAGGACTTTAATTTCGCCATACCAATTAGAAACATTTTTTATTTCGATCATATGAGTAGACATTTTTTTTCCTGTTAGCGAATAATGGATACTTTTTTTTGTAAATACAAAACTATTTGTGACAGTGTAAAACAGATAACAAAATAGAAAATAGCTGCTAAGATATAAGCTTCTTGCTTTACACCAAAATTATTAGCAGCAATATCAAAACCATTCAAAAGGCTATGACCACTGATGGCATAAACAAGGGTTGTATCCTGAAAAAGGATAACAACTTGTGTTAAAAAGACTGGAAGCATATCTCTAAAGGCTTGAGGAAGAATGACAATGTACATACTTTGCCAATATGTCATTCCAAGAGCTTGTCCTGCATATTTTTGTCCTTGCGGAACTGAATTGATTCCAGCACGCATAATCTCAGCAAAATAAGCCGTTTCAAATGCGGTAAAGGTAATGAGTGCTGATTTATTTGCACCAATGGATATACCGGTTAAAAAAGGCAGAAGCACGAAAAACCATAAGATAACCATCACAAGTGGTATTGAACGCATAACTGTTATGTAACTGATTGCAAACCAAGAAAGAAGTTTTATGGAAGAAAGGCGCATCATTGCTAAAAGCGTACCGAAAACAAACCCCAATACCGTTGCAAAAAGAGTTAGAAAAACGCTAAAGAGTAAACCTGATAAAATGTAAGAACGAAATACATCAAAGGTAAAAAAGGAAAAATCAAAGTCGGAAAAATTGAAAAGAGAATAAAGTCCAAACTGAGAGCTTATGAAATTTATCATATTCAATTTCCCTTTGTTTGAAAATTAGGAATTTTGAGTATTTGTTCAATGACTGTCATCACAATGAATACGAATAAAGCTATTAGAATATAAAGAGTCGTAACAAGTAAATAATTTTCGTAAACATGGCTTACCTCTTCAATTGCTTGGTATTGAAATTGCATGAGCTCATTTATTGAAACGGCGAATGCTATAGACGAATTTTTCACAATCCCCATTGCTTCTGAAGTAAGAGGTGGCATAATTGCACGTATAGCACGTGGTAGTATAATATAGCGATAACTTTGATAAGTTGTAAACCCCATTGCCATAGCAGCATAGCGTTGTCCAGAAGGAATCGCTTCAATGCCTGAACGAACCTGTTCAGCAATGCGTGCAGATGTAAAGAATCCCAATGCGCATGTTATTAAGAGAATGGGGGAAAATTTCATCGCTGGTGGATAAATCTTCGGAACAACAAAATACCACAAAAACACTTGTACAAGGAGGGGAATATTACGCATAATCTCTACCCAAATAGTACCGATAGTGCGAAATATATAATTGATTATGGATGTTTTGGGTAAAGTGCGCATTGTTCCTATAACAACACCACACAATACAGCTAATATAAGTGAAGTGATAGACAATATAACCGTATTTTTAAAGCCATCGAGAAGTGTATCTAAATAGGTATGGCTCACGCCGGGAGTTCCCAAGCATCCTGTTACCAATGTTTGAGTAAGGTCATCTCTACAAAGGAAAGAAAAGTCCATTAATTGATATTCCCTCAAATTAGTCATTCACAAATAGGACAATAAACCACGCGCATCTACATAGTCCAGATTTATTAAAAAGTGAATTAAAATATAAACCACACTCAATTTCAAAAGAGTGTGGTTCTTCTTTATTAAATTCTATAAATCTTTTTCTGCGTAGCTTTCTCGAGGCTTATTATTTGGGTGATCCCAAGCATATCTTGTTTGTTTTGACAAGGGAAGGTTCATAACAGTGTTAGCAGGTGGGATCGGTTTCATAAACCACTTATTATAAAGCTTTTCCAGTGATTCATCTTTAATCTGACGTACGATACTATCGTTGATTGTTTGTTCAAATTTTTTGTCATTTAATCTGAGCATACAGGCAATAGGTTCGACTGAAAGTACAGTATCAAGAATGACATAATCAGATGGATTCTTTGATTTAGCAATATGTCCAGCAAGAATTGAAGCGTCCATGACAAAAGCATCTACCTTACCAGATTCTAATAATAAAAAACTATCTCCGTGATCTTTCCCCTTTAAAACTTTAAACTGAATGTTTTTTGCACGTTTATTTTTACGAATAAGTTGAACAGATGTTGTACCGGTGGTCGTTGCAACTGTTTTTCCATTTAAATCCTCAAGAGATTTAATGTTAGAGTTTTTCTTTACAGCAATCCGAACCTCTTCAATGTATGTCGTATAAGCAAATGCTGCTTCTTTACTGCGGGCAATATCATGTGTTGTTGAGCCGCACTCAAAATCATAGGTTTTATTTTTTAAGAGAGGAATTCTATTTTGAGAAGTGATGGGAAGATAATGAATTTTAATTGGTTTACCAATTTTTTTTGAGATATCATCAATGATCCGTTCTGCCATTTCTGTATGAAAACCTACATATTTATTATTACCAAGGGCGTAGGCTAAACCAGATGATTCACGGACACCTAAAGTAATTTCCCCTGTTCGTTTTATTTTTTCAAGAGTATCATGTTCAGCATGCGCGAAACTTGAGAATCCAATGGCCGTTGCTGCAATAAGCATTAATAATGATTTCTTCATTTATGTCCTCCATTCATTTATTTTTATTTTATTTGCTTAAGATATACTGTTTATATGCTGTAGCATAGTTATTATTTTTGAGTGGAATTTTTTTGTTGTCTCATGAAATGAGGATTTTACTTTCTTAATTGATATTAAGGTGAATCCAAACAGGAACGTGGTCGGATGGTTTTTGATATCCCCTTACTTCTGTTTGGCTATGAGCGCAAATTAATTGATCAACAGCTTCTGGTGATAATAATAAATGATCAATGCGAATCCCATTATTCTTAGGCCAGGCACCTGCCTGAAAATCCCAAAAACTGAAGGAGGGAGTATCGGTGACATTCCGGATAGCATCGTAAAGACCTAAATGAAGAATACGTTGGAATGCTTTTCTTGTTTCTTGAAGAAATAAGGCATCTTGATACCATTCTTGAGGTTTTTTTGCATCTAATGGAGTGGGGATGACATTATAATCACCTGCTAGAATAAGAGGTTCTTCATACGTAAGTAATGATTTTGCATGTGTATATAATCTTTCCATCCATTCTATCTTATAGGAATATTTTTCACTCTCAATAGGATTCCCATTTGGCAAATAGAGAGATGCAACACGAACAACACCTTTGTTTGTTGAATAAACAGCTTCAATGTAACGTGTTTGTTTATCATTATCATTGCCTGGTAATCGACGGATCACTTCATCTGGTGTTTTTTTAGAGAGAATCGCAACGCCATTAAAACTTTTTTGTCCGTGTGTTTCTATATGGTAACCTAAACTTTCAATTGCATCGCGTGGAAAATTTTCATCGATACTTTTAATTTCCTGTAAACAGACTATGTCCGGCTGGCTTTGCTGCAGCCATTGACATAATGTTTCATGTCGTGCTTTTATCCCGGCAATATTCCACGTTGCTATTTTCATGGCGCTCATCATTAGATATCCAATATGCAATTCAATTTACTGCATGTATGTTTTACTACAGTCACATCGCTACTTTTTTATTTATAGGGGATATTACTATGGTAAATTGATTTATCAAGAGTAGCAATAAAAGCAAATTTAAAGTTTTAAAATTTAATTTATTTTCATTTTTAAAAACTTTCTGCTGTTTAGTTCTTGACGAATGTACGTGTTCTCGCTATTAGAGATGGACATAACCGATGTGAATGTAATCAGGCGTTTTGGATATGAACCGGAAGATTATTCACAGGTGTTAAGAAGATTAAAAGCAAATGCTAGTGCAAAAGGCTATTGCCTTCTCTGCTTATGGTCGGGTAAACTGTTTTTTTTGCAGGTGTGCCCGATTTTGTGTGTAGACTTAGATATCTGTTCCGATTCTGTTGGGGTAGATAGAAATAAAAATAGAAAAGCCCGATTGGGTGAGACGAATGTAGATCGAAAAGAGGAAGGTTACATGCCTACCGTAAACCAGTTGATTCGCAAGCCGCGTGTGGCGCCAGTTAAACGTAATAAGGTTCCTGCTCTGCAGTCGAATCCGCAGAAGCGTGGTGTTTGTACGCGTGTTTATACAACAACACCGAAGAAACCTAATTCTGCTCTTCGTAAAGTTGCTAAAATTCGCTTGACGAATGGATTTGAGGTAATTGGTTATATTCCTGGAGAGGGGCATAATCTTCAAGAGCACTCTGTTGTAATGATTCGTGGTGGTCGTGTGAAAGATTTGCCAGGAGTTCGTTATCACATTATTCGTGGTTTGCTTGATACGCAGGGTGTCAAGAATCGTAAACAGCGTCGTTCAAAGTATGGCGCGAAGCGTCCAAAATAATATTGAGAGACAAAGCCAATGTCCCGTCGTCATAGAGCAGAAAAGCGTGAGATTAATCCAGATCCAAAATTTGGTGATTTGGTTATTATGAAATTTATGAATGCCATTATGTTTGATGGTAAAAAATCAGTTGCAGAGCGTATTGTTTATGGTGCGCTCGATTCTGTGGAAAAAAGAGTAAAAACAGATCCTGTGGCTCTATTTCATCGAGCTTTAGAGAATGTTGCTCCTCATATTGAGGTTCGTTCACGCCGTGTTGGTGGCGCTACTTATCAAGTTCCGATTGATGTTCGTCCTGATCGTCGTCAGGCTCTTGCTATTCGTTGGTTGATTGCGGCGGCACGTGGTCGAAATGAAACGACGATGGTTGAGCGTTTATCTGGTGAATTGATGGATGCGGCTAATAATCGTGGTTCTGCCGTGAAAAAGCGTGAAGATGTTCATCGTATGGCTGAAGCTAATCGTGCTTTTTCTCACTATCGCTGGTAGAAGTTTTAAACTAAGGCAAATATAATGGCTCGCGAATATAAAATTGAAGATTATCGTAATTTTGGTATTATGGCGCATATTGATGCTGGTAAAACTACGATGACTGAACGTATTCTGTTCTATACCGGTAAGAATCATAAAATTGGCGAGACCCATGATGGCGCTTCTACAATGGATTGGATGGAGCAGGAGCAGGAGCGTGGTATTACGATTACGTCTGCTGCAACAACGACATTTTGGGAAGGGAAAGACGGTCGGAAGCGTCGCTTTAATATTATTGATACGCCAGGGCACGTTGATTTTACGATTGAAGTTGAGCGCTCTTTGCGTGTTCTTGATGGTGCAATAGCCTTGTTGGATGCAAATGCTGGTGTGGAGCCTCAAACGGAAACTGTTTGGCGGCAAGCTGAGAAGTATCGCGTGCCTCGTATGGTTTTTGTTAATAAAATGGACAAAATAGGAGCTGATTTCTATCGTAGTGTGGAGATGGTTGGTTCTCGGTTGGGTGCTAAGGCGCTTGTTTTGCAGTTGCCGATTGGTGCTGAAAATGACTTTGAAGGTGTTGTTGATCTTGTAGAAATGAAGGCTTTAAAGTGGGATGGCTCTATTGGTGCCTCGGCGGTAATAAGTGAAATTCCCTCTGATTTAAAGGAAAAAGCTGCAGAATATCGCGAGAAATTGATTGAGATGGCTGTGGAGGTTGATGAAGCTGCGACAGAGGCTTATTTGGAAGGTGTTATGCCAACCAACGAGCAGCTTGTTTCTCTCATTCGTAGGGGAACGGTAGAAGTTCAGTTTCATCCGGTTTTTTGTGGTACGGCTTTTAAAAACAAGGGGGTGCAGCCACTTTTGGATGCTGTTATTTCCTATCTTCCTTCTCCAATTGATATTCCGGCGATTAAGGGTATTGATGTAAAGAATGAGGCTGAGACGACACGCGAATCTTCTGATGATGCTCCGCTATCTATGCTTGCTTTTAAAATTATGAATGATCCTTTTGTTGGTTCATTGACGTTCTGTCGTATTTACTCAGGTAAAGTTCAGAAAGGTATTTCTCTTGAGAATACTGTGAAAAAGAAAAAAGAGCGTTTGGGGCGTATGCTTCAAATGCATTCAAATTCTCGTGAGGATATTGAAGAAGCATTTGCTGGTGATATTGTTGCTCTTGCAGGACTTAAGGAGACGACAACAGGGGATACTCTTTGTGATCCTTTGAAGCCTGTTATTTTGGAGAGGATGGAATTTCCAGAGCCTGTTATTGAGATTGCAATTGAACCGAAAACAAAAGCAGATCAAGAAAAAATGGGTATTGCTCTTAACCGTCTAGCAGCCGAAGATCCTTCATTCCGTGTTAAATCAGATGAGGAATCTGGTCAGACTATTATAGCTGGAATGGGTGAGCTTCATCTTGATATTATTGTTGACCGTATGCGGCGTGAGTTTAAGGTTGAAGCAAATGTTGGGCAACCTCAAGTTGCTTATCGTGAGTCAATTACTAAAATGGCGGAAATTGATTATACGCATAAGAAACAATCGGGTGGTGCCGGTCAGTTTGCTCGTGTGAAAATTGTTTTTGAACCTCATGATGGTGATGACTTTATTTTTGAGTCAAAGATTGTGGGTGGTGCTGTTCCTAAAGAATATATTCCCGGTGTCCAAAAAGGGATTGAGAGTGTTATGGGGTCAGGTCCTCTTGCGGGCTTTCCTATGCTTGGTGTAAAAGCGACTCTCATTGATGGTGGCTATCACGATGTTGATTCTTCGGTTTTGGCTTTTGAGATTGCTGCTCGTGCGGCTTTTCGTGATGGGGCAAAGAAGGCTGGTGCACAGCTTCTTGAGCCGATCATGAAGGTGGAAGTTGTTACACCAGATGATTATGTTGGTGATGTTATTGGTGATCTCAATTCTCGTCGGGGACAGATTTCAGGAACTGAAGCGCGCGGTATTGCAACGGTTGTGAATGCAATGGTTCCTTTGGCAAATATGTTTGGTTATGTAAATACTCTTCGCTCTATGAGTCAGGGGCGTGCGCAGTATACAATGCAGTTTGATCATTACGAGCCTGTACCTTCGGCTGTTGCTTTGGATATTCAAAAGAAATACGCGTAATTTCAGGTTGGTAATTAATTTTTAACTTAGTCCTTGGCTTGGACGGAAAATGGAGAGCTCAAATGGCGAAGAGCAAGTTTGAACGAACAAAACCGCATGTTAATATTGGTACGATTGGTCACGTTGATCATGGGAAGACCTC
>NZ_JBHIQH010000065.1:0-1146 GCF_042196485.1 Bartonella sp. AD24XZML
CTATGCTGTAACCTTGCTTGTCCAATGCACGTTTCCAACCCAAACGACCCAAGATCTCCATTTCAGAAGCCCCATTCTCACGCGCCCAATCCTCTACAACTTGCAAATTTTCAACCAAATCAAGAACGCCCTTGCCACTACATTCACAAATCAGAGCGCGTTTCTTTCCTAAAACTGTCTGCTGTATCTGGGTCGTGACTGCTGCTAAAAAGCGCTCTTCATCATCCAAAACAAGCCATAACTGTTTCTTACCACTGCAAATCGCTTCAATGAGCTCTTGCAACGTGATTTCATGTTTGAAACGCTCTACATACTCTCTAAAGGATGCAATGATGTCTTCAAGATAAGGCGCTATACGCTCCATATCCCAAGACGTGGTCAAAAAGACTTTTGCCATTACCCTCTGCCTAAAGGACGTAAATCCACATTAAACCCTGTGATATGGTTCCAATGAACGCCTTCAGGAATACGCAATTTAAAGCGGTGATAACGATTGCGCGAACGACCATGATAAGCACCCGTAAGATAAGAACACACCCTCTCCTTATGCCATGTGATCGGCGTCTGATCATTACGAAGCCGACGTTCCCCTATGCTTAAAAGTCCTTCCGTCGTATCAACTTCAGCAAACATCTTCGTGATAAAGTTAAAACTTCCATCTGGTGCTCCCATTTCTTGCGAAACAACCGTTGCCTCCATTGGGGCTCCTGTAAACATAACAAGCCGATTGTTTTCATCAAAAGCACCAAGCATTGGAGCGCCACTTTGCCAACGAGGGCTGTCTAAAGAAGCCGGCAAGGACTCAAGATTGATCGAAATCTCATCTAACTGTTCTAAAGTATACCCTGTCGTAAACACTGGAAACAACGTGAAAGGTTTTCCCTGTAGCGTCGACCATTTCTGCAAGCCCCAATCATAGACAAAGGTCGTTTGCTCGTTATTGCCTCTCTTTATGGACCAGTAAATCCGGTTATCAATGGGATCTATAACCCCTTGCATCTCATCAAGAGCAAACTTATCAAATGTTTTAAAAACCGTTCTATCAACCTTTTCAAAACCTATCGGTAAAAGTTGACCATCCAAACTCATCTGATAAAAACCACCATCACCTGCAAAAAAAGCATCACTCCCTCGACACGCTATAGA
>NZ_JBHIQH010000066.1:0-1246 GCF_042196485.1 Bartonella sp. AD24XZML
AAACACAGCAATCATCCCCTTCATTTTTTTCCATTTATTTCATTAGCCAATATTTCAAAGGAGTATAAAATGGCAACAGGTTTTTTACACGGTGTTGAAGTCGTTGAAGTTGACGACGGCACCCGCCCTCTTCGCGCGGTTCAATCGGCAGTTATCGGAATTGTTGGCACAGCACCCGATGCCGATGAACAAGCATTTCCTCTCAACACACCGGTTTTGGTAGCAGGCTCTCTTTCACAAGCCGCAAAACTCGATAAGACGGGTAAGCGTCAAGGGACCTTACCCAATGCCCTTGATCTTATTTTTAAACAAGTAGGAGCAATTGTCGTTGTCGTGCGCGTGAACGAAGGTGACAACGAAAATGCAACACTCACCAATATTCTGGGTGGTGTAAACGCAAATGGTGCTTATGAAGGTGTTCATGCTTTCATTGGAGCGGGGTCCATTGTAGGACAAACACCACGCATTCTCATCGCTCCAGGCTTTACACATCAACGCCCTTCCAGTGTGAATATTGAAGAAAATGGAACGGGTGCGACTGCCAACCCCGTAGCAGCAGAATTGATTGGCATTGCCGAGCGTTTGCGCGCCATTGTGGTGCTTGATGCACCAAACAGCACAGATGAAGCAGCCCTTAGCACAGCAAAAGATTTTGATTCAAAGCGCGCCATTCTTATTGATCCATTTGTAAAAGTGAATCGTAATGGCAAAATTGTAGAACAGCCGGCAAGTGCAGCGGTTGCTGGTGTCATTGCCAAAACGGATTTTACCCATGGCTTTTGGCATTCCCCTTCAAACAAAGTGATCAATGGCATTGTTGGTATCTCGCGTCCCATTGATTTTTCCATTGGTGATCGATCAAGCCGCGCTAACCTTCTTAACGAACAAAACATCACAACAATTATCCGCGAAAATGGTTATCGTCTTTGGGGTAATCGCACCCTTTCAAGTGATACAAAATTTGCTTTCTTATCGGTGGTGAGAACCGCAGATATGATTAATGACGCCATTTTGCGCGGGCATCTATGGGCTGTCGACCGCAATATCAAAAAAACCTACATGCATGACGTGAGTGAAAGCGTCAATGCCTATTTGCGTGATTTAAAAGCACAAGGCGCCATTCTTGGTGGGCGTTGTACGCCTGATCTAGAGCTTAATACAGCAAGCGCCATTGAGAGCGGTAGAGTCTATTTCAATGTCGAATTCACCCCCACAACACCCGCAGAACATATCACGTTCCGTTCAC
>NZ_JBHIQH010000067.1:0-2436 GCF_042196485.1 Bartonella sp. AD24XZML
ATTGTTTAAAGAAAACAGTGAATATCTGGAACATCAAAAGAAACTGGATATCGAAGTTATCTTTGGTAACCCTCCTTATTCGGTAGGACAAAAAAACGAAAATGATAATGCAAAGAATACTTCTTATCCGATTTTAGATAATCGTATTCGTGAAACCTATGCTGCTCATTCAAAAGCAAATAATATTAATAGACTTTATGACAGTTATATCCGTGCCATTCGCTGGGCTAGTGACCGTATTGATAATGCTGGGGTAATCGGCTTTGTTTCTGGTTCTGGTTATATAGATAAATCAACAATGGACGGTTTACGAAAATCTTTAGCCAAAGAGTTTACGAGCATTTATGTTCTCAATCTGAGGGGTGATCTTCGCAAAAATATGTTAAGCAATGGAGTTGCTCAAGAAGGTGAAAATATTTTCGGCAATGGTAGTATGACTGGTATTGCGGTAACGCTATTTATCAAAAATCCCAATGCTATTGGACCTTGTAAAATTTATTATCATGATATTGGAGATAATCTTTCTACCGAAAAAAAACTTGAGATGCTTCAATACTTTGGTAGTGTTGGTAGTATTACACGTGAACAAAGCTGGCAAATGATTACACCAGATAAGCATGGTGATTGGATAAATCAACGTGATGAAAGTTTTGAAACATTCTTAGCTTTAGGTGATAAGAAAGGACATGGTAAAAAACTATTTGAAAATTTTTCTTGTGGTCTAAAAACTAATCGTGATGCTTGGACATATAACTCAAGCCGTGAATTTTTAAAGAAAAACATGAATAATATGATTACGTTCTATAACAGCGAAGTAGAACGTTTTAATACTACCTATCGACACTCTGATCGTAAAACACGTGCAAATGCTGTAGATAATTTCGTCAATACAGATGTAAAAAAAATCAGTTGGAGTCATAATATTAAACAAGAATTGGTAAAAGAAAAACTCTTTAAGTTTGAATGTTACAGTCTTACTCAAAGTCTTTATCGTCCTTTTACAAAACAATGGCTTTATTATAATCGCATCTTTAACGATGGGGTTTATCAAATGCCTCGTATATTCCCGATAGGACAAGCGGTTAAAAATAAAGTAATACAAGTTTCTGCTGTTGGAGGAAGAAGTGGTTTCTCTGTCTTAATGACTAAGAATCTACCTAACCATGATGCAATAGATAAAGGACAATGCTTTCCACGCTATATTTACGAAGATACTGAATCTTTAAAAGATAAAAACAAGAAACAATCCCATTTATTTTTAATTTCTACAGAAGACAGCAAAACAGCTGATTTACAACGACGTGATGCCATTACTGATGAAGGACTAGCACATTTTAAAGCGGCTTATCCTAATGAAACCATAACAAAAGATGATCTATTCTATTATGTTTACGGTTTGCTTCATTCAGAAGATTATCGCTCTCGTTATGCTGATAATTTATGCAAAGAACTGCCTCGTATCCCTTGCGTAAAGAGTGCTGATGATTTTTGGAAATTTGTAACAGCAGGGCGTGAACTGGGTCATTTGCACGTGAATTATGAAGATGTAGAGCCTTACCCCGTGACCTTTAAAAAAGGCAATCCAAAAGTTACAGAGATCTCTAATCCCGAAAAATTCTATTATGTAACTGAAATGAAATTCGCAAAAATTAAGAATAGTAAGGAAAAGGATAAATCAACAGTTTTTTACAATAGCAGTATCACAATAACAGATATCCCTCTTGAAGCTTATGAATATATCGTCAATGGCAAGCCCGCTCTTGAATGGGTTATGGGGCGTCAATGTATAAAGACAGATAAAAAGAGCGGTATTGTCAATGATGCCAATCGCTATGCTGTTGAAACCGTTGGCAACCCCGCCTACCCTCTAGAATTGTTTCAAAGGGTTATTACGGTAAGTTTAGAAACCATGAAAATCGTTAAGAACTTACCAAAATTAGAAATAAGAGAAACTGAATAACTTATAAAGCATGCTCACATAATGGGTATGATAAACTCACAAGGGGTAAAAGGTCTTATACCTATAGGTTCTATACCCCTTTATACATTGCTTACATACAATCTTTAAAAGGATAATTTATCATGCGTTATTCTAAAAAGAAAAAACTTGCACTTTTAGATACTCTACTTTGGATTGCTTTAAGATTTATAAGAAACCCCATCTTAAATAGAGTTAGATTTTTTTACATTGCCTTTAAAAGATTATACCGTAATCTTAAATGAGTGCTTTATGCTTTTCAAAAGCTTTGTTTAAAGAGAGTTATGTATATTCATTTTCTTATATTACTTATAGGTTTTGAAGGTTTCTAACACCCTCAAAATACCTTCAAAAATATATCATGGGTTGTATTTATAGGTTGTGTTTTAATATAGATTGTATCTCTAAAATGCTAATATATTGAAATATAATAACTTTTATTTTTTGATTGAAAAAAA
>NZ_JBHIQH010000069.1:0-4945 GCF_042196485.1 Bartonella sp. AD24XZML
TCGATGCTTACCCATTGAATGTCGATAATGAAGGCGATCCTGTAACAATTGCTGAAAAACGAACCTCTGCTTTTATTCAACATAAAATTTTTAAATTGTCCACACCCACCCACCGTGACACAAGCCGTATCGCCAAGGATTTTGTGCTAGGAGACCAGCGATATTACAATGTTCCTTGTGATGCATGTGGTGTTCTACAGCCCATTGTTTGGTCACAAATCAAGTGGACAAAAGGCGCCCCCGAAAAAGCTGTTTTTGTTTGTGCCCATTGTGGTCATGAACATGCCGAACATCGTAAGTCTACCTTAATGGCAGAAGAAAACGGTGCTTGCTGGATCGCAACACAGGAGTCAAGTAAGCCTCGTCTGCGTTCTTACCATATTTCAGCGCTTTATTCGCCATGGCTGACTTGGGGCGATTGTGCGCGCGAATTTTTAAGAGCCAAAGAAGACCCTGCTCTTTTGCAAGTTTTTATTAATACAGTTCTTGGAGAGCCATGGGAGGACAGAACAGGCGAAGTTGTTGATCCAGACAGCCTTTATGCAAAACGCGAAGAGTATCCTTTAGCTCCAGAACAAGCCGTGGTGTTGACAGCAGGCATTGATGTACAAAATGACCGTTTAGAGCTTGAGGTGGTGGGATGGGGGCGTAGTGAAGAAAGTTGGCATATTGATTATCAAGTGATCCTTGGTGACCCCTCTTCTTTTGAAGTGTGGGACCAATTGGATGAATATCTTGCAAAACGCTGGCCGCATCCAGGCTATAAAGAAGGGATTAGGATAACAGCGGCTTGTATTGATACTGGTGGTGGACATACACAGGCGGTTTATAATTATGTGCGCCCGCGGGAGGGGCGGCGCATTTGGGGGATTAAAGGACAGGCGGGATGGCGTGCGGTCTGGCCACGCCGACCAAGCAAAAACAATAAAGGACAGATTAATCTTTATATTGTTGGGGTTGATGCCGCGAAAGATATCATTACAGCACGGTTTAAAAAATCGGGTCCTGAAGCAACGGGGGCTGGTGCAACACACTTTCACAAAAGCCTTGACCTGGAATATTTTGACCAGCTAACCGCTGAAAGAAAAGTCATCAAATATTTTAAAGGCTTCAAGCGTATTGAATGGCAAAAAAGTGAAAAGGCAAGAAACGAAGCCTTGGACTGTAGGGTCTATGCTTATGCGGCTTTACAAGGTCTGATTTCGGCGGGAATAAATCTTAATCGAGAAATTGATATCTTAGAAGAGCGTTTGGAAAAACTTAAAATTGAAAGTTCTGTAGAGCAACCAACATCTGGGATTTCTTCATTCACTTCTCCAAGAAGATCTCAGATAGCACAACCTCAAAGGAAACAATCCAGAACAGTGATGAATCCTTATATGCAAGGGGATTGGAGGTAATTTGTGGATGAAACTTTAGGACAATTTAACAGCAAATTTTCGAGACTGGAAAGTTTAAAAAGGCGGCGAGAGCAAATTGAAGAGGCTCTTTATTCGGGTGCGCAATCAGTGCGTCACGGCGATAAGCAAGTCAGCAACCGCTCTGTTGAGGAACTGCGCAGAGCTCTTGAAATGATCAATACGCAAATAGCGGACCTTGAAGGGCGTAAAGGTTCACGCGTGTTCTATTTTAATATCTCACGAGGCTATTAATGGCTGGCTTTATCAATAAACTTACGGGCTTTTTTACAATTTCTCGTCAACACAATCCCCATTTTGAAGCTGCAAGCAAAAGCCGTCGCATGGGTGGTTTTGATCCCGCAAAAAAACATATCAATAAAGCGATTGAAGAATGCGGTGATACCATTGTTGCCCGTTCAAGATGGCTTTATGACAATGAATCTCTTTATGGATCTGCGACGGAAGAATGGGTCTCTGCGGCTGTTAGTGATGGGATTAAACCTTATCCTCGCATTGAAGGTTTTCAAGAAGAAAAGAAAAAGCTTTTAGACTTATGGTGGCAATGGGTTGATGAAGCGGACTATGATGAAGATGCCAACTTTTATGGACTTCAAGCAACCATTGCACGAGAGGTCTTTTTAACCGGAGAATGCTTTGTAAGATTGCATTATGTTGACCTTTATGGGCGCTCTGGTGTGCCGCTTCAATTGCAAGTTTATCCCACTGAAATGCTGGATCTCACTTATAATGGACCTGCTGAGATTGAAGGCAATTACATTCGTATGGGAATTGAATTTAATGCCAGTGGTAAGCGCGTTGCTTATCATTTCTGGGAACATCATCCCTATGATGATTGTCCTGCAAACAGAGCCTTTAAGAGCCAAGAGCGCGTGCGTGTGCCTACTGAAATGGTCCTTCATATCAAAGAACGCCGGATTGCCGGACAATTGCGCGGTTCTCCCAAAATAACGCGCTGTATGACAAAGATCTTTCAACTCGAATCCTATGATGATGCAGAACTTGATCGAAAAAGGACGGCGGCTCTTTTCGCAGCGTTTGTCAAGGACAATTCCCCAAACGTCGCAAAATTATCCGATAATCGTGATAAAAACGACGTTGAAGAAGAATACGAAGCACCTGTCATTGCACCCGGTGCATCTCTTTATTTAGGAGAGAATAAAGAGGTTACATTCTCTAACCCTGTTGAGGTTGGAGGTTCTTATGAGGCTTTCCAATTTCGCAATATTTCAAAAATTTGCTCGGCTCTCAATATGCCTTATGCCGTTGTAACTGGAGACGTTACGCGCGGTAATTTTTCCAATGTGCGAACCTCTATCATTCAGTTTAGACGGCATGTCAAACAATGGCGTGAACATATCATTGCCTTTCAGTTTAACCGCATTGTTTGGGAACGTTTTGTTGAAATGGCAGTACTTTCTGGACGCGTTCACTTACCCGGATGGGAAGAAAATTCCTTGCCATGGCTTCAATGTGAAAGCTTTGCGCCCCCGCTTGAAATGATTGATCCAAACAAGGATATCACGGCAGAAAAAGAAGAAATTCGTGCTGGCTTGAAAACACGACGCATGGCGCTTGCCGAGCGCGGCTTTGATATCGACAGCATTCATGCCGAACTGCAAGAAGAGCACACAGACGCTCGTGCGCGCGGCTTATCTTTTGACACGGATATGGCAGCGCCTTCTGGTGAAAATCAAGCGATTGGTGATGAAGATTCAGAGACTTCTGAGACTTATGAAAACAACCAAGACAGTAAGGCGCAGACAAATGGTGAATAATCTCGACATGCCGTTTTTGGCATCACGGCTTTTTGGAGTTCCACACATGCTTGCCTCCACAAAGCTTGACATTATCCTTAATGCTCTTGCTCCACGCCTTTTTGCAAGTGAAAAGTTTCCCATTGAAGCTTATTCGCAAGGGAATACAGCAGCTTTCAGACCACCAGAAACTTATGTAGTACAAAACAATATTGCCATAATACCGGTTCATGGTACACTTGTGCGCCGTGGTGCATGGCTTGGAGCTTTATCGGGATTGACCTCTTATGAAGGGTTAAGAGCTTCTTTTCGTGAAGCCATGGCACAACATGATGTTCGCGCTGTCTTACTGGATATTGACAGCGGCGGTGGAGAAGCCGGCGGTGTCTTTGATTTGGTTGAAGAGTTTCAAACACTCTCAAAACAATACAATAAACCCATTTGGGCGCATGCCAATGAATTTGCTTGCTCGGCGGCTTATGCCATTGCTTGTGCGGCTTCTCAAATATGGGTTGCACGCACGGGTGTTGTGGGCTCGATTGGGGTTGTTTGCGCCCATCTTGACCAATCTCGTGCAGATGAGAAACACGGGCTTAAATGGACCTTCGTTTTTGAAGGTGATCACAAAACCCATGGCAATCCTCACGAACCCTTAAGCGATACAGCACAGATAAAAATGCAAGCCGATTGCGCCCTGCTCTACGAGATGTTTGTCGATTGGGTTGCAAAAAACAGACCTCTGAGTGCAGACGCAATTCGTGACACAAAAGCAGAAACTTTTATAGGTACCCAAGCTTTAGAGCTTGGATTAGCAGATGCGCAGGGCACCCTTGCGCAAGCTTTGGAAGCCTTAACGGATTCCATATCACAACCCCCAACAGCAACAAAAGAAGGAAAAAACACATGGCACGTACACAATACCGCGCCCAAGAAGAGGATGATGAAAAAATTGTCGACATCATCAATGAAGATGAAGAGGACGAGAACGACATTGACGAAGATGCCGAAGTCTTTGACGATGAAGAAGAAAACGAAGTCGAAGATGAGGACGAAGATAAACAAGAAAGCATAAAAGCTGCTCTTGAAAAGGAAAGAAAACGTGGCAAGGCACTGATAAACCTTGAAAGGCAAGCAAAGCGTCTAGGCGTTTCTTTTGATGCCGCAAAAGCCATTAAAAGCGGCATGAATGTTGAGAAAGCAAAAAATGTTGTTTTAACTGCTGCTGTCTCGAAAAGTTCATCTTTAAAATTATCACCCACGGTTCCTCACAGTGATGGAACGAGCAAGGCAAAAATTCATACAAAATGGGAAACAGCTTGGAGGGCAATAAAATGAGTCAAGTTTTTTATGAAGACATCCGCAATGGCGCTTATCTTGGACCCTACGATACGGATATGTCAAACGAAGAAGTGGTTTTTGCATCAGGAGCCTTCATTGAAGCAGGAACTGTCATGGGGAAAATTACAGCATCAGAAAAATATGCCCCCCTTAATCCAGCAGCATCAGATGGCAGCCAAATCCCTGCTGGAATTTCTTTTGCCACTGTTGATGCCTCTCAAGCTGATCAACGTGCCGTAATGACAGCACGCTTATGCACTGTAAAAGCTTCTGAATTGCTATGGCCAGATGCCATTACAGATGAACAAAAAAGTGCTGCCATTCAGTCTCTCGAAGACCATAACAACATTCTATTGCGATAGGAGAATGCGCACATGGATATGAATTTTTTTAAACACGACGCTTTCTCTGCCACCACAATGATGAAAGCGA
>NZ_JBHIQH010000070.1:0-3358 GCF_042196485.1 Bartonella sp. AD24XZML
ATCCGCTAACTTTTTGTAACAAAAAAACTGCTCACAATTCCTTGAACTCCAAACTATCTATACCACTAAATACTAAGGGGGATTTTTACCTCGCAAGCTTTTGGGGGAGCGAGCCTATGCCTATAATCATTGTAATGATGCCAACTTTTTGCAAACAGTGTTTTAAGAAGGTAAAGCGTTATGTTGATAGCAGAAAGCCTGTAAAGAGAAAATGGCTATGGTATGTAAGAATAGTGCTGTTTTTTATATGGAGCTGTCTTATTATAAAATTAAGTAGGGTAGGGGAAGAACGTATAGGTGTGTAATTTACGCGCATAAAGGCTTTGTAGGAATTAAATCTAAGCTCAGATTTTCTCTCTTTAGGGAGTTAAGACTTGTGTTTTTATCATAATGACTGGCTTCTCCATCATTATATTTTTTCACGAGAGCTTTCCAAAATAGTACACCAGCTAGTTTGTTCTTTAAAAAATAATCAAGGCAATACTTTTGCACCATCCTCATTCGCCATTCTTAAGGGCGGATTTTGCATTTACAGAAATTGCCCACTGACTTTAGAAGCGGAGCCTAAAAACGCGGGGAAGAGGAGCACCATAGAGCGGTGTGACTACTCATGTTGTCATGCTATAGAAATATTTGGTTTTGTAGGGTAGAAGCAGCGACCACCCCCTTTAATGCTTTTTAGGCATTAAAAATGGCACGAGAAAATGCTGGTAGTCGTGATATGTTTTTTTATTATGGCTGATCCATGAGCTCTAAGATATAAATTGAGAGAGAATGGGCGGCATTAAAAGTTAAACGCGCATGGCGAGGTTTGAGATTGATTAGTTCGAAATCCTTTTTTGAGCGGCCGTGCGCTGCACCTTTCTTGTTTCTTAAATTCATAGTACCATGCACAACTTGATACAGACCGGATGTGATCATTTTTAAGTCATTTTCATCTAGATCTTGATTTTTTAAGTTTTCTTGCTTCATATCTTCGGGATGGATCTTAGCTTTCTTAACGACTTCTTCCCATAAAGCAGGCAGATTATTACGGGCGTTTTCTTTATATGAGATAGAATGGTGGTCGAGATAAGCTTTGCAAGAGGCTTCCAATAGATTTGCTGCAAATAGAACCGCCTCCCTTGGATCTTTTTCTATATTTTCTAATGCTCTTTTTACTTCGATTTCTACTGCTGAAAGGCCTTTCTCTGCAATACATTTTTGTAGCTCTTCTGTAGAGAGGAGACCAGCTTTTTGCAATTCTTGTGTGGAGGTCAGCTCCTTCTTGATAATATACCCTCCACGCTGATATTCCAATCCATCTTTCTTTAACGTTTCTAAAATTTTACGTTGATCTTCTTTTAACTGTAGAGTTTTTTTGTATAACGATGAATTCAATCCGGTAGGGTCTGGATCATAATATTCTTTTTCCATAAAATCACTAAGCAGGTTACCAAGGAATTCAAGTGGTTCTTCGCATTGAGAATTGATTGCACGTAGCCACGCTTTAACTTTTTGGATTTTTGTACCTTCTGGAATCTCAGGAGGAGCAAATGATGCAATAAACAAGTCATCTAACTCGTTATGCGTATAATGGTGCGGCAAACATTGGAGGGAGTAGTCCAATGTTTGCAGGAGGGATTTTGTTTTTCTGAGATATTGTTTGCGGAGATGATAATTGCATTTTATGGCTTTATAATATCAAAAAGTGGTGTGTGGAGTGGTTTTTAGAATATGATTTTATTGCTTGACCTTGCATAGAAAGTCGCGCAACAATTTTTTGGCTTATATAAGATTTGTGAAAGAGAAATGCCATATTGTATTTTAATTTTTTCTTCGTTCATTGTTATAACAGTGAAGCAGTGAAGGGGGTGAGTAATGTGTGATAATTCGAAAAATATAGAATGAGAACAGAAATATAATTTTGTATTATCGTAACTGCAATAACATTCTTTATTGGCAGATTGTTTATTGGAGAGAAGGAAGCAGGCAATGCGCATAATCCCTGAACGGAAGGTCTTGTGACAAGAATTTCAATAATGGCATGTTACTAAATGTTGTGTGTGTTCTTTGCTTGTCAGAAAAAGTAGATGGCGCTCTTTATTTGCATAACCGGTAGAGAGAACAAGCGGGCAGGGGATTGGTTTACCAATTTCGTTTATCTCTTTAAGCTTACTGCTTTCTATTAAAACACTGTTTTCATGATATCCGCTGTTAATCTCGCGTATTTGGTAGAGATGAAAATATAAACGTTTATCGTGTCTGTAAGGGAGCTTGAAACAATGAAACTAGGCGTAAGAGTACTCTGAAAAGCTTCTCTTGTCCGTAAAACTTATAAGGAAAATTTAAAGGCAGGAAAATGTTAGAGAAATCTAAGAGTACGCTGTGAAAATCAAGAAACAGTCTTTTTAGAGATGGTTTGCTGTCTGTCATCGTGCTTCATGATTTTCAATGTTTTTAAAATTTCCCTCTCAATGAGAGAGGGCTTTTTTATTAAAGCGGGGGAGATTTGTTATGACAGTTAACAATGAAATGGAGAGAAGATGCTGCTTTACCAGCTTTTTTTGTCGCTTCAGTTTCATTTGAATCTATTGCTGTTATGAAAGCATAGTGATTCAATGACTTTAAAAAGGGGTGAATAACATTATCAAGTTTGCAATACAGTGTGATTTTTCACATCGCGGTGTGGGGCAGAAGATGGTTAGCATTTGGGGCATTGTGGGTTCTATATTCTATGCTGGTGCAGTAGGGCGTCTGTTAGCGCATTTATGGAACTATTCCGCATTGAAACGCGTGCTTAATTTCGTGGATCTTTGCAAAGGTCTGGTCAGAAAATCCCATATTTCAAGAGGTTTTTAGAGGGATCTAAAAGCACAGAGGCATCATAAAATTACAAACACCGCACGTTACTGGAGGTGATCAATTTTAGAGCTTAAGGAGCTTATCGGTTTAGTGTTCTTTCATAAAAATGATGAAGGCTGTGGTCAAGGTCTCAGTGTGTTGGTTTCTCGAAAAGTGGTAAATGCTGTATGATTTTATATGCCATTGCCAATGTTATGGATAGGGTGTTCAAATAAAGCATATCATAAAGCGGAATTCTTCTCTTTACGCGATAAGAGGAGGGCTAGGCAAAACAGTAAAAATGCAGTGATAGAGAATATGAAGAATATGAGATATGTTTGACTTAAGGAAAGGTGTTGCTCTGTTAACGAATGTAGCAGAAAGCCAGCAAATACACCCCCTAAGGCTCCACCTATTTGCTGTAATATGCGTGTGATAACGGCTGTATCTTTGACGTCCTTACGTGACAAGGTTTTTTTATGCCGCGTCATTTTGACGTTGCTGTTTCGCTTGCTCGATGACATTCAAAAGATCC
>NZ_JBHIQH010000071.1:0-1540 GCF_042196485.1 Bartonella sp. AD24XZML
TCCGTAATGGTTGCGGTTAAAAGACGCTGGTAAAAAACCTCATGAACAGGTTTATCTCCCACCTTGACCACAATAAAGGGGTATGTGCGCATTAATCCCATAACCGCTTCACCATGCTTTGGGGATTAGACAACACAAATTCAGGCAAAGTAACCGTTAAGCCCCGAGGTAAAAACACACCATATCTCGCAATACCTGGATTAGCTTCCAGTGTGGCTTCTAAATAGCCGTTTAGTGCCCCAACTTGGATGCGGTCTCTGAACACTGCCATGGCATGGTGAAAGCAAAGGAAATCGAGACTCATATCCTCTAGCTCTACAACCACATGCTTTTCTGGTATCTTCATAGAGTTTGTCCCACTTGGATTTGTCCTTGTGGTTTTCCGCCATTAAAAAAGGGCAAGAGCGTAATGGAATAGCGGATACGCTGGGATTGACCAGAGCGGCTGATATAGTCGTGGTCTTTATTGATCGTGGTGATTACTACGGGTCCATGGAGAAGGACACTATAGGTGGTATCATTGATCCAACGAAGCATTTGGACAGGCTTGGCAACACGAATGGTTCTAGTGATGGCATCAATGGCTGCACGGTCCCCAAACTCTTCTGGAAACAACACCCCATGAATGGTTTTGGGGTCATTGCCATAACCGGTAAATTGCAAACTGGGTGCCTCACCAAAACGCTCTAGGCAAACCCATGAGGCAGAAAACTCTTCCTCAAAGGATTGGAAATTCAGCCAGTCCACATAAAAGAGATGTGGACCTAACATCAGCAAAGGATCTCTCATAGACGCCCTCCCCTTGATTGTATCCCTTCCAGCACGTCATCTCTTTCGAAACGTATCATTGCATCTCTCCTACCATTGCGCTCTCCTAGCACTTCATCCCTCCCCTCATTGTGTTCTTTCCAGCACGCCGTCTTTTCCCTTATTCTGTCGCCCTTATCATTCTGTCCCGCCATGCAGCGCATTGGCACGTGCCCGTTGCAAAGCATGGGCAACCGCACGACCAGTGACAACAGGATCACGCGCACCATTGACATGCACCGTGACATTTTGATTGTGTGTGATGGGGGAGTGATCTTTGCTTTTTGCTTCTGTGAAAGGGGAATTTGCATGCCCCGCCCCCGCAAATTGTGCTATGGGCTGAATGGTTGTTTTTCCTCCCAAAAAACTTGGCAAAAACTCTCTTAAATTAATCGACCCAAACCACCCCTTCATGCGATGAGGCAAAGATTTACAAAAATCTGTCAATTGTGAGATGGTGCCCATAAAACCATCGACAATCCAATTGGCTAAGTCTTCCCCAGCTTGTTCCATACTTGCCTTGGCATCATCAGAGAGCTTTTCGCGGGCAAAAAAGCTTCCCAACCAGCTCCAAAAGTTGGAAAGACTTTGTTTAAAGCCCTCCCACAAACCTTCAAAGCTTTGAACAACAGAGGAAAGTCCTTGTTTAAACTTTTGCCAAGTTTGAGAGAAATCAAAAGCAGCAGCAATGATATTTTTCCAACGCGTAATGGTAGTGGTATCAGCACCAAAA